>NZ_JBHXEG010000037.1:0-74918 GCF_042724935.1 Kitasatospora sp. NPDC127060 | reverse complement strand
GCTCTGACCTGGTCGGAGGCACCCCTGGAGATGGTCTATAGTTAACCCATCACCCAGATGCGCGGGTGGCGGAATAGGCAGACGCGCTGGATTCAGGTTCCAGTGCCCGAAAGGGCGTGGGGGTTCAACTCCCCCCTCGCGCACAGCGAACGGCCGGTCGATCTTCGGATCGACCGGCCGTTCTGTTTGCGGCTCCGCACGGGCTCCTGTCGGAGGGGGGTGACACACTCCCCGGCATGAAGATGATCGAAGCGATCGAAGCGGTTCTGAAGGCGAACGGTTCGGAGGACGATCCGGGCTTCCTGGGCGAGTTCACGTTGGCGGGGCGCCTGTCGAGCCGCGGGGACATCGCGGTGTGCGGGCTCGAGGGCGGGGAGTACTTCACCTTCGACGACATCGCCGACGGGCTGCACGAGGTGTACCTGGCGTACGACTGGGACGACGAGCGGCGCGCCACCGTCTCCGCGGTCGCGCTGGTCGCCGGCGGTACCGCCCCGGAGGCGCTGGTGGGGGCGAGCTGGGAGGAGGCTTCGGACGACGTCAACATGCTGAGCGAGCACGCCTCGGCGATCCACTCCAGCACCCCGGACAGCCTGGCGATCGGCGGGGCCCTCCGGCGGACCGCCGGATTCGCGGACGCGGAGGACCCCGTGGCCCGGGCCGTGGCCGAGTTCGCCGCGCAGCAGGAGGCGGGCTCCCGGACGCCGGTGCTCGATGTCGTCGTCGATCCGGAGAGCGGCGCCAACAGCCTGGTCTTCCCGACCTGTGACTTCACGGCGAACAGCATCCTGGTCGGTCGGGACGGCAGTGGAGCGGGGGTCGGGATCTTCTGGTCCAACTTCGACGGATGAGGTCCCCCGGGGCCGGGGCCGGGGGACAGTCGTCCGGGCGGTCCGGTCAGCGACAGAGGGCCGTGTCCACGACGTCCTCCAGGTGCCGGGTGACCGCGCCGTCCGCCGGGACGCTGGTCACGGTGATGTCGGCGGCGCGGCCGTCGTCCGTCGCACCGCCGCGGGACTCGTAGCCCGGGATGTCGCCGCCGTGGCCCCAGTAGACGCCGCCGCAGGACAGCGGCCGACTGATGATCCCCAGCCCGTAGCCGGCGCCGGTGTCCCCGATGGGAACGGTGGTGCGCATCTGGGCGAGGAGGTCCGGGGAGAGCAGCCGGCCGCCCAGCAGGGCGGTGAAGAACCGGTTCAGGTCGGAGTCGGTGGAGGTCATCTGACCCGCCGCCCAGCCCGCGGAGGGGTCCAGCTCGGTGGTGTCGATCAGCGGGCCGCCCGGCTTCTCCTGGCGGTAGCCGCTGGGGTGGGCCTCCCGGATGCCGCGGTCCCCGGTGGCGGGGAAGTAGGTGTGGCGCAGGCCGATGCGCTGGATGATCCGTCGGTCGATCTCCTCGGCGAGCGGTCGGCCGGTGACCTTCTGGATGATCAGGCCGACCAGCACGTAGTTGGTGCTGCTGTACTTGAACCCCTTCCCGGGGGCGAAGTGGGCCGGGTGCCGGAAGGCCAGGTCCAGCAGCTCGCGCGGCTCGAAGTACCGCTGCTGCATGACGGATTCGTCGATGTCCCCCTCGTAGTCGGGGAGCCCGCTGGTGTGCTGGAGGAGCTGGCGGACGGTGATCCCGTGCCCGTCGATGCCGTCCCCGCGCACGATGCCGGGGAGGTAGGTCTCGACCTGCTCGTCCAGCTTGACCTTCCCCTCGCCGACCAGTTGCAGGGCGACGACGGCGGTGAAGGTCTTGGTGTTGCTGCCGATCCGCACCTGGCCCTCCCTGGGCACCTTCGCGCCGGTGGCCAGGTTGCCGACCCCCGCCGTGTAGTGGCGGGTCCGGCCCGTACGGTCCTGGACGCTCGCCAGTGCGGCGGGCAGGCCGTCGGAGTGCACCAGGGCGTTCAGGTCCTGCTGGACGGTGTCCGGCTTGGCGGCGACGGCCGTCGCGGGGGCCAGGGCGCCGGCCGTGATGAGGCCGAGGACCACCGCGGCGGACACGCCCCGCCGCCGGGAGGAACGGGGCTTCTGCTGGGTCAGGTCACGCATGGGTCGACTCCTGTGGATTCGTCGGCTGTGGGTCCGCCGGTTGTGGGTCCGCCGGTCGGGGACTCGCCGGTCGGGGGCTCGCCGGTGGTGGATGCGTCGGTGAGCGAGTGACTCGATCCTGGGCTCCGGCGCCCCCGGCGCACATCGCGGAAAGGCGGGAAAACGCGCTCCCCCGATCGGGGGAGGCCCTCGCTGACCTGCCCGGACATACTGGCGGACATGATCAGAGCACTTCGGCCGCTGCTCCGCGGCTCCACGTACACGGGCGCACTGTTCGCCTACTGCGGCGCGCTGGCGAGCCTTCCGCTGCTGCCGCTCGCCGCCCTGCCGGCGCTCGGCTGGGCGTCGGCTCCGTATCTCGTGCGGTTCGCCCTGACCCTGCTGCTCTGGACGGTGCTGACCGGTCTGCTCGGGCTGGCCCGCACCACCCGGCGCGCCCTGGTCGCGTCCGCCCGTCGAATGCTGGGGGTGCCGCTGCCGGCGGCCGCCGCCGGGCGCCGGCCGTCCGGGGCCGACCGCTGGCGGACGCCGGCCTGGCTGGTGCTGCAGGTGGCACTGGGGTGGACGGGCGCGCTGGTGAGCGGGGTGCTGCTGCTCATGGGCCTCTCCCTGCCGTTCGGCTGGCTCGGCGGCGAGGCGCGGTTCAGCCTGTTCGGCTGGTCGCTGGAGGTGCCGGACGGCTGGTGGAGCTGCCTGCCGGCGGTCGTCTGCGTGCTGCTGGCGGTGACCGGCTGCGCGGTGGTGACGGGGATCCTGCGCTGGGCGGCGCCGCGGCTGCTCGGACCGTCCGCCGCCGAGCGGCTCGCGCTGGCCGCCGAACGGGAACTGGCGCTGGCCGAACGCAACCGGCTCGCCCACGAGTTGCACGACTCCATCGGGCACACTCTGACGGCGGCCACCATCCAGGCCGCGATGGCGGGCGAGGTGCTCGCCGACGATCCGGCGGCGGCGCGGGCCGCCATGCGCAGCATCGAGGAGTCCACCCGGGCCGCGCTGGAGGACCTGGACTACGTGCTCGGTGTGCTGCGCGAGGAGGACGCGGCCACGGCACCCACCCGGACCCTCGCCGACCTGCCTGAACTGCTGGACCGGCTGCGCCACGCGGGCGCCGTGGTGGACCCGGCCCTCGCCGGCGACCTCGCCCAGGTGCCGGGGACGCTCTCCCGGGCGGCGTACCGGATCCTTCAGGAAGGACTGACCAACGCCCTGCGGCACGGGACCGGCGGCCCGATCGAGGTCGGCGTGGTGGCGGCGCCGGACGTGCTGGAGCTGCGGGTGGTCAACCGGACCGGATCCGGATCCGGAACCGGAACCGGCGCCTTCCCGACCTCCGGGCACGGCCTGCCCGGACTGGCCGAGCGGGTACGGCTGCTGCACGGCGAGTTCGCGGCCGGGCCGGACGGGCCCGAGAGCTGGAAGCTGGCGGTCCGGCTGCCGGTCCGGGCGACGGTGTGAGCACCGCGTCCGGTGCCCCTGTCACGCTGCTGATCGCGGACGACGACGAAGTCACCCGCAGCGGCCTGCGCACCCTGCTCTCCGTCCAGCCGGGGATCGAGGTGGTCGGGGAGGCCGCCGACGGCGTCGACGCGGTCGAGCAGGCGCTGCGACTGCGTCCGGACGTGGTTCTGATGGACGTGCGGATGCCGCGCCGCAACGGGATCGAGGCCACCCGGCAGCTGCTGGCGGAGTCCGCCGAGCCGCCGAGAGTCGTGGTGATCACCACCTTCGAGAACGACGGCTACGTCACCGCCGCGCTCAGCGCCGGGGCCAGCGGCTTCGTGCTCAAGCGGCTGCCGGTCCGGCAGATCGCCGAGGCCGTCCGGGTGGTGGCGGCGGGGGAGGCGATCCTGTTCCCGGCCGCGCTGCGCCGGATGGTCGCCGCCCGCCCGCTGGACTCGGCCGAGGCGCTGCCCCGGGCGGCGCTGACCGGGCGCGAGGAGGAGGTGCTGCGGCTGATGGCCACCGGGCTGTCCAACCCGGAGATCGCCGAGATGCTGACGGTGAGCCAGGAGACGGTGAAGACCCACGTCGGGAACGTGCTGACCAAGCTCGGGGCGCAGAACCGGACCCACGCGGTGGTGATCGCCTACGAGTCGGGACTGGTGGTGCCGGGGTTCACGGGCTGAGCCGGCTTCCCCGGCCGACTCGGGCCTCCACCAGGAGGCAGGAGGCGGGAGGCGGGAGGCGGGAGACGGGGAGGCAGGCCTTAGGCTGGGCCGGTCGGCCGGACATGCCTGGGGGAGGGAACGGCACGTGACTCTGTCGGAACACGATCCGCGCGAGATCGGCGGGTACCTCCTGGAGGGCCGGCTCGGGGCGGGCGGCATGGGCGTGGTCTACCGCGCCCGGTCGGTCTCCGGCCGCCAGGTGGCGGTCAAGGTCATCCGGCCCGAACTGGCCGCCGACGCGGAGTTCCGGGCCCGCTTCCGGCAGGAGGTCACGGCCGCCCGCAAGGTCAGCGGCGCCTTCACCGCGCCCGTCCTCGACGCGGACCCCGACGCCCCGGCCCCCTGGCTGGCCACCCTCTTCATCCCCGGTCCATCCCTGGGCGAACGCATCGTCGGGCAGGGCCCGTTGACCCCGCCCGAGGTCCGCCGCCTGGCCGCCGGACTGGCCGAGGCGCTCCAGGAGATCCACCGCGTCGGGCTGGTGCACCGCGACCTCAAGCCCGGCAATGTGCTGCTCGCCGAGGACGGCCCGCGCGTCATCGACTTCGGGATCGCCCGCAGCGCCGGCGAGACCCAGCTCACCAGCACCGGAGTCGCCGTCGGTACCCCGCCGTTCATGGCGCCCGAGCAGTTCCGCAGCGGTACGGCGACGACCGCCACCGATGTGTTCGCCCTCGGCTCGGTCCTCGCCTTCGCGGCCACCGGGCGCGGCCCGTTCGGCGCCGACTCCTCGCACGCGGTGGGATTCCGGGTGGTCTACGAGGAGCCGGACCTCGCCGGGCTGGCGCCGGAGCTGCTCCCGCTGATCACCGGCTGCCTGGCCAAGGATCCGGAGCAACGGCCCACGGTGGAGGGGCTGTTGAGGATCATCGCGGAGAGCGCGCGGGAGCGGACGGTCCGGCTGCGGACGGGGCCGGTGGCTCTGGCCGCTGTGCCGGCTCCTGCCCCGGCCGCCCCGGCGGTTCCGACGCCGACGGCCGCCAGCCCGCTCACACCGGCGGTTCCGACGCCGACGGCCGCCAGCCCGCACACACCGGCGGTCCCGACGCCGACGGCCGCCAGCCCGCACACACCGGCGGTCCCGACGCCGACGGCCGCCAGCCCGGTCGCCCCGCCGCCGGAGCAGCCGCCGGTGCCGCCGGCCGCCCCGCCGCACCTCCCGCCGTCCTCCGCCGCCGAACGGGGCCCCCGCCCGCGCCGGGCCCTGCTGATCGGCTCGGCGCTGGCCGCCGTCGTGGTCGCCGCGGCGGGCACGCTCGGCTACCTGGCCTGGCACGACCGGGAGCCGAGTACCGGGCAGACCGGGCAGGCCGGGCAGGCCGGCCCGTCCGCAGCCGCCGCGGGCCTCGGCTGCGCCCCGGCCGACACGGCCGACACGGCGGTCGTCGGCTCGGACGGGATGGAGGCCGACCTGGTCAAGAAGTGGACGGCGGACTTCGGCAAGGCCTGCCCGAGCAACCGACTCAGCTACCGGGCCCCGCTCGTCGGAGACCCGAGCAACCCGTTCGGCAACACCAACGTGGCCGACTTCGCCGTCGGCCGCCTCGAGGCCGCCACCGTCGACGAGGCGGTGCCCGACGGCCAGGTGGGTCAGACCGGCAGGCATTGCGTCTCGGGACAGATGTCCCAAGTCCCGATCGCGGTGCTGCCGGTCGCGGTGGTCTTCAACGTGCCGGGGGTGACGGATCTGGTGTTCGACGCACCGACGCTCGCCAAGATCTTCCGGGGCCAGATCCGGACCTGGAACGATCCGGCGATCAGGGCGCTCAACCCGGCCACCGTGCTGCCCGGTTCATCGATCGACGTACGGGTCCCGACCGACCTGTCCTGGTCCGCCTTCGTCTTCGCCCACTATCTCGGCAAGGCGGCACCCGCCGACTGGCCGTTCAATTCGGGCCCGGTCTGGGACTCCGGGGAGAAGGCCGGGGCCGGCGCGACCGAAGCGGGCATCCCCGGTGCCATCGCCGGGGCCATGGGGTCGATCGGCTTCGTGCCGCTGAAGGACGTCGGCAACCTCCACACGGCCCGGGTGCGGACCGGTGACGGCGACGTCGCCCCGAGCACCGCGGGCGCCAACGCGATGGCTGCGACCGGCACCGTGGCGGCCTCGGGCAGCAGGCTCTCGGTCGAGCTCGACTACCAGAAGCCGGTCAAGTCCGGTTACCCCGTGGTCGGTTTCGGCTACCTCGACTTCTGCGGGAGCGGCGGGGGCGCCGCCGTCATGGCGAGTTTCGCCTCCTACGCGGTCAGCGCACCGGGCCAGGCGACGGGCGAGTCGCTGAAGTACGGCGCGTTGCCCCCGGCGATGACCCAGCAGGTGCAGGGCGTGCTGACCGCGCTGCGGTCCAAGTAGGGCCGCCCGCTCGCCCGACCGTCCGTCGGTGCCGGTCGCCTGCTGCCTGCTGCCTGCCGCCTGTTGCCCGCGGCCCGGTGCCGGTCAGAGGCTGCGGGCGGTGATGTCGCCGTTCGAGGTGGTGGCGCGGATCCGCAGCTCCGCACTGCCCCCGTTCCGGAGCGAGTCGGCGATCCGGCCGTGGCCGGTGCCGGCGTCCAGGGTGGCGGAGACGCCCACGGCGGCGGCGACGGTGATGCTGCCGGACTGGGTGCTCAGCACCACCGCGCCGGGCCCGGCCTCGGCTATCCGGATGTCGCCACGCGACGTGCTGATGTCCGCCGTGCCGTTGATCCGGCCGACCTCGATGTCCCCGTCGACCGCGGTGAGGCGCAGGCCCGCGGCCTCGTCGACGCTGATCCGGTTGTACGCACCCCGGTAGTCGACGTCGCCGAGTCGGCCGGCGGTGCGCAGCTCGGTGCTCTCCGTCCGGGCCTCGACCCGGGAGCCGGCGGGCAGCTGGACGGTGACCTCCAGCGCGCCGGGGCCGAGCAGCGCGTTCCCGGGGGCGACGGTGTGGATCCGCAGCACGCCGTCGGCGTACTCGATGACGGTCTGCTCGGCGGTCTCCACGTCCCGCTTCTTGGCGGGGTCGGCGGGCCGCACCTCGACCACGGTGTCGGTGCGCTCGGAGGCGGCGAACCGGACGCGCCCGGCGGGGACGTCGAGGACGGCGGTGATCGCGGTGGGGGTGTCGAACGCCTGCATGGTGCTCTCCTCGGTTTGCGACGCGGGTCCCTGCGGCCCGTCGTTTCTGATGATGGAAACGCTACGTTGCATTCGGTGAAGTGGCAACCGGTGTGCAGGCGTAAATATGAATAGCGGCAGGTAGATGACGGCAAATCATTGCAATGTGCTGGAGGGTAACGCAATGCCTCGATGAGGTGTCGTTGCAATGGAATGGGAGTGAATGCTATGCCGAGTCCATTCGGCCCGGCTCTCCGTCCCCCCCCCCCCGCC
The DNA here is from genome assembly GCF_042724935.1 of Kitasatospora sp. NPDC127060. Classification (NCBI taxonomy): domain Bacteria; kingdom Bacillati; phylum Actinomycetota; class Actinomycetes; order Kitasatosporales; family Streptomycetaceae; genus Kitasatospora; species Kitasatospora sp. NPDC127060. The sequence continues at coordinate 67,358 of NZ_JBHXEG010000037.1, read as the reverse complement.
CCCGTCCCGGCCTCCGGCCCCGGCCCCGGGAAAGCGGAACGCGCGCCCGGTCGCGATCGACCGGGCGCGCGCGGGGGCCCGCCGGGGCGTCTACTGCTCGACCCGGACCTTGTCGGCCTGCAGGCCCTTCTGTCCCTGGGTGACCTCGAAGGAGACCTTCTGGCCCTCCACCAGGGACTTGAAGCCGGTCGACTCGATCGACCGGAAATGCACGAACAGGTCGGGGCCGGACTCCGGGCTGATGAACCCGTAGCCCTTCTCGTCGTTGAACCACTTCACGGTGCCGTTCTGGCGCTCGGCCATGCCTACTCCTCGGGGTCGGATCACGGTGACCTCGCGTGATCCTCTCACGCAGGGCACTCGGGCCGACACGAGGCGTAGTCGGCGCGCTGCGGTCGGCTGCCCGGGGCGGGGCTCCCGTCCTGGTGGGTGAGGGGCGCGGCGCCGACGTGACGGCAGATCAGGGCTGGTTGGCGCGGAGCCCGTGCTGCGCCGGGCGCGCGCCGTCACCCCTCGGGTCGATCGGGGTGAGGGTGCCGAGCCGGTCCTCGATGTGCTGGGCGGCGGCCAGGCAGAGGTCCTCGCGGAACGGGCGTCCGACGAGCTGCACCCCGGCGGGCAGGCCGTCGGCGTCCAGCCCGGTGGGGACGGCGACGGCCGGGACGCCGACGAAGCTGGTGACCGAGCAGAGCCGCATCGCCATGGCGACCCGGTCCCGCCCGGCCTGGTCCCGGGACTCCAGGCCGGGTTCGACCGGCGGCTCGGTGAAGACGGGGCCGAGCAGCAGCGGGTGCTCCGCCAGGAACTCCGTCCAGGAGCGGCGGACGTTCATCCAGGTGCTCATCAGTCGGATCAGCCCGGCGGCATCGGCGGGCGGGGCGCTGCGCATGGTCAGCTCGATGAAGCGGTCTCCGCCCTCGCCCAGCAGCTGCCGCACGGTGGGCCAGCTCGGGGCGAACTCGGTGACGGCGAGCCGGTGGTAGGTCTCCAGTGCCTCGTCGAGCCGGGGCACGTCGGGTACCTCCTCCACCTCGTACCCGGCGTCGCGCAGTGCCGCCGCAGCGGCCTCGACGGCCCGGCGAACGGCCGGGTGGACGCCATGGCCGCCCGGGTCGGCGACCACGGCGACCCGTGGCGGGCCCCCGAGCGGCTCGCCGTACAGCGGAGCGGGGACGGCGCGGGGGTCGCGCGGGTCGGGGCCGGCCAGGATCTCGTAGGCGAGCCGGAGGTCGGCCACCGTCCGGGCCAACGGGCCGTCGGTTACCAGGACTTGGGAGGCCGGGCCGGGATCGTCCGGGCCCAGCATGCGTTGGTCGGCGGCGAACCGGCCGGTGGTCGGTGTGAGTGCGGCGACCCCGCAGAACACGGCCGGGATGCGGACCGAGCCGCCGGAGTCGTTGCCGAGGCCGAGCGGGGCCATGCCGGTGGCCACCGCCACGCCGTCCCCGCCGCTGGAGCCGCCGGGTGTGCGGGCGGCGTCCCAGGGGTTGCGGGTGTCGCCGTACAGCTCGCTGCGGGTGTGCATCCCGGCCAGGATCAGGGTCGGCATGTTGCTGTGCCCGATCGGGATCGCCCCGGCGGCGCGCAGCCGGGCCACCGGGATGGCGTCGGCGGGGGCGGTGAGGTCGCGGAAGCGCGGGGTGCCGAAGGTGGTCGGGACGCCCTCGACGCGGATGCACTCCTTGACCGTGAACGGCACCCCGGCGAGCGGGCCGAGCCGCTCGCCGGCGGCGCGGGCGCGGTCGGTCTCCCGGGCGGCGGCGCGGGCGCGGTCGGCGAGGAGCTGGGTGACGGCGTTGGCCCGCGGGTTGACCTCGGCGATGCGGTCGAGATGGGAGTCCACCACCTCGCGGGCGGACACCTCGCCGCTGTGGACGGCGGCGGCGATGGCGAAGGCGGGGAGTTTCCACATGGGTCCTCCTGGTGGGTTCGGGGTTCGGGGTTCGAGGTTCGGGGTTCCGGGCTCTGGGTTCTGATGCGCTTGCATCGGAACCATAGTGGGCGAGCCGATACGCTTGCATCGGAATAAGCCGGAGCAAGGAAGGGAGGTGGGTGGCGGATGCCCAAGCAGGTCGACCACGAGGAACGGCGCCGGCACATCGCCGAAGCGGTGTGCGCGCTGATCGACGCCCAGGGGCTGGAGGGCGTCACCCTGCGGGACGTCGCCACCCGGGCCGACGTCTCCATGGGCGCCGTCCAGCGCTGCTTCCGCACCAAGGAGGAGATGCTCCGGTTCGCCCTCGCCCACATCGGCGAACGCTTCACCGCACGGGTCCACCACCGGGTCCTGGCCGGCCCGGCCCAGTCCGCCGCGAGTACCGTCGGGCACGTCGCCGCCGAAGTCGCCCTGCTCCGCGAGGAACACCGCGCCGAAGCCCGGATCTGGCTCGCCTTCCTCGCCGCCGCGGCCGTCAACCCGGCCCTGGCCGCCGGCCTCCGCACCGGCTACGCGGACCTCGAAGGACTGCTCGCCCGGCTCGTGGCCGAGGCCGCCCCCGCGCTCGACGCCCGGCGCGAGGCCCGTACCCTGCTCGCCCTCACCGACGGGCTCACCGCCCACGTCCTCATCGGTCACCGGACGGCGGCGGAGGCCGAGGACCTCCTCCACGCCCACCTCGCGGGGCTGTGGGAGCGGGTGGCCTAGGCCCTGTCCGGGATATCTCCGTTGCCAGGGAGGGGCGTTGCGGCGAGGATCCTCTGCGTGTCCGACTCCCGGTCCGAACTGACGCCCTATCCGAAGATCCCCGCGAAGGGGCGCCCCGGCGCATCCGGCAGCCGTGAGTGGATCGCGGCCGAGAAGGTGCACGGCGCGCACTTCGCCGTGGTCTGCGACGGGAGCTCCGTACGGGCCGCCAAGCGGCGCGACCTGCTCGGCGACGAGGACCTCGACGCCTTCTTCGGCGTCAGCCGGATCTGGCCGCAACTCCGGGTCGCTGCCGGGCGCTTCGCGGCGGCCGTGCTGCTCGAACACCCGGGCGCCCTCGTCACCGTGTACGGCGAGCTGGCCGGCGGCCGCTACCCGCACCCCGAGGTGCCCGCCGCCGACGGCGTCGAACCCGTCCAGACCGGCGTCTGGTACGCCCCGGGGCTGCGCTGGCTGCCCTTCGACGCCACAGTGGAGACGGACGAGGGCCGGTGGTGGATCCCCGACCGGGAACTCCGGTCCGCGGCCGCCACCGCCGGGCTCACCTGCGTACCCCTGCTCGGGCGCGGCACGCCGAACGTCCTCCAGGACCTGCCCGTCACGTTCCCCACCCGGGTGCCCGCCCTGTTCGGCCTGCCCGAACTGCCCGACAACCTCGCCGAGGGGTACGTCCTCAAGCCCGCCGGCGCATGGCACGAGTCGGCGGCCGCCCGGCCGGTGATCAAGGTCAAGCAGCGGGCCTTCGCCGAGGACGAGCGCTACGACGGCGCCCGCCCCTACCTCCCCCCGGCGGAGGGCGCGGCCGGCGTCCCCGGCTGGCTCCTGGTCCAGGCCTCCGCGCTGCTCACCCCCGCCCGCGCCGCGGCGGCCGTCAGCAAACTCGGCCCCCGCACCCCCGCGGTCGCAGTGGCCGCCGAGATCGCCCAGGACGTCACCGACGAACTCGCCGAAGCCCTCGGCGGCCTGGAGTCCCCCGTGCTCACCGCGCTCCACCGCGCCCTCGCCCCCGGCGCGCTCTCCCTCGCCGCCTTCGACGCCGCGGACCGGCCCGGCCGCTGACCCGGCGCCGGCCGACGCCCGAGCCCCCGATCCCGGCGGGGCCGGAGGCCGTGTGGTCCGCGCTGGACCACACGTGCAGGCAATTGGGCGGGACCCGTGAGCGGTGAGGTCCGCCCTCCGCCGCGCGCGGCCCTCCGCGCGGGTTCGCCGCTGCGCGGGGGGTTCTCGGGGACCGGCTCTTATTGTACTGTCCGTCTAATAAGCGGGTGAGCGGGAACCCGCAGGGGCAGGCACCAGGAGGCAGCGATGGCTCTCACCCGGCAGGCGGCGGCGGATCACGGTCACACGGCGGCCGACGACGACGTCTCGAAGCGGCTGCTGGAGTCGGCCGCCACCCTCTCCTACGACCCGATGACCGAGATCGACTGGGACGCCCCCCTCCCGCCGGAGCACTACGGTCTCAACCCCGAGTGGAGCACCCTCTACGGCACCCGGTTGTGGGACGAGATGACCGAGCGGCAGCGGGTCACCCTCACCCGGCACGAGGTCTGCTCGATCATGAACACCGGCATCTGGTTCGAGCTGATCCTCCAGCAGATGGTGCTGCGCGACCAGTACCTCAAGAACCCGGCCAACGCCGAGTTCCAGTTCGCGCTCACCGAGATCGCCGACGAGTGCCGCCACTCGATCATGTTCGCCCGCGCCTGCCAGAAGATGGGCGTCCCCGCCTACCGTCCCAACAAGGTGATCGCCCAGGCCGGGCGTGCCTTCAAGGCGCTCGCCAAGGGCGAACTCGCCTACGGCGGCATCCTGGTGGCCGAGGAGGTGCTGGACGTCATGCAGCGCGACTGGATGCGCGGCGAGAACGTCCTGGAGATCGTCCGCGGCACCTCCCGGATCCACGTGGTCGAGGAGTCGCGGCACATGAAGTTCGCCCGGCAGGAGATCCGCGAGCGGGTGCGCCACGCGAGCCCGGCCCGCCGGCGCACCTCGGCCACCGGCATCGCGATCGGCGCGTACGTCATCGTCAGCAGCATGGTGCACCCGGGCGTCTACAAGGCCGCCGGGCTGGACGTCGCGCGGGCCCTCGACGAGGTGCGGGGCAACGAGCACCGCAAGGCGATGATGCGCAACAGCTCCCGGCACCTGATGGCGTTCCTCGCCGAGACCGGGCTGATCACCAGCCGCGCCGCGGCGGTCTACCGCCGCGTGCACATGCTCTGACGGACCACCATCTCCAGCGAGGACGAGGACTCACCCCCGGCCATGGCCTACGCGATCACCCGGACCTGCTGCAACGACGCCTCGTGCGTGTCCGTCTGTCCGGTCAACTGCATCCACCCGACCCCGGACGAACCGGAGTTCGGCACCACCGACCTGCTGTACATCGATCCGCGGGCGTGCATCGACTGCGGCGCCTGCGCGGACGCCTGCCCGGTGGACGCGGTGTTCCCGGTCGACCGGCTGCGCGGGCCGGACGTCGTCTTCGGCGACCTCAACCGCGACTGGTACCGCGACCACCCCAACGACCACGCCTGGGGCGCGCCCAGCTTCCCGCGGAGTCTGCCGGGCGAGGCGGGCACCCTGCGGATCGCCGTGGTCGGCACCGGGCCCTCCGCCGGGTACACCGCGCAGGAACTGCTGCGCTGCACCGGCGCCGAACTCACCATGATCGACCGGCTGCCGGTCACCGGCGGCCTGCTGCGGCACGGCGTCGCACCCGACCACCAGTCCACCAAGCGGATCGCGGAGAGCTTCGCGAGCGTCTTCCACGACCCGCGGCTGCGGATGCACCTCAACCTGGAGGTCGGCACCGACGTCAGCCACCGGGAACTGGTCGCGCACCACCACGCGGTGGTCTACGCGGTCGGCGCGGCCGCCGACCGGCGGCTCGGCGTGCCCGGCGAGGACCTGCCCGGCAGCGTGCCCGCGACCTCCTTCGTCGGCTGGTACAACGCCGACCCGACGGTGCCGGCCGACGCCGTGGAACTGTCCGCCGAGCGGGTGGTGGTGGTCGGCAACGGCAACGTCGCGGTGGACATCGCCCGCATCCTGCTCACCGACCCGGACCAGCTCGCCGTCACCGACATCGCCGACCACGCCCTGGCCGCGCTGCGCCGCAGCCGGGTGCGGGAAGTCGTGCTGCTGGCCCGGCGCGGGCCCGACCAGGCTGCCTGGAGCACCCCCGAATTCCTGGCGCTGCGCCGGCTGCCGGGCGTCGAGCTGGTGGTCGAGGACCACCCGCGGGTGCGGGGCGCGATCGAGGCGGCCGCGCCGGACTCCCGGGCCGCGCTGCTCGCCGCCCTGCCACTGGTGCGCCACGACGCGGCCGCCGCACCCGGGCCGGGGCGCCGGATCGTGCTGCGCTTCCTGTCGACGCCGGTCGAGCTGACCGGGGAGCAGGGCCGGGTCTCGGGGCTGACCGTCGAGCGGACGCTGCTGACCGGGGAAGGAGAGCCCGGCGGTTCGACGGGGGAGCGAGAGACCGTGCGCGCCGGACTGGTGGTGCGCTCCATCGGACACCGGGGCGTGCCGGTGCCCGGACTGCCGTTCGACGAGCGGACCGGGACGGTCGCCCAACGCGGCGGACGGGTGGTCGACCCGGCCACCGGCCGGGCGCTGCCGGGCGCGTACGTGGTCGGCTGGGCCAAGCGCGGGCCGTCCGGCGGGATCGGTGCCAACCGGGCCTGCGCGCGGGAGACGGTGGACGCGCTGATGGACGACGCGGAGGCCCGGGCGTTGCCGGTGCCCACGGCGGGACAGGCGGAGTTCGAGCGGCTGGTGCGGCAGCGCCGGCCGGACGCGGTGGGGCTGCGGGAACTGCGCGCGGTGGACCGGGCGGAGCGCGAGCGGGGCGCGGCGCAGGGGCGGCCGCGGGTGAAGCTGGCGACGGTCGCGGAGCTGCTGGCGGCGGGCCGGCGGCGCTGAGGCGGCCCCGCGGCGGGGCTGAGGCGGGGCTGCGGTGCGTCGGACGGCCCGCGCGGGGTGGACGCGCGGGCCGTCCGGTTGACGCGGCCGTGACCCGGGGCTCCTGGGCGCGTTGGGCGGATGTGAGCAGTTTTGGGGTGATGTCGGCTTCCTGGCTTTGGTCGGCCGAAGAAACGATCCTGCCGGGCGCGGGGCGCCCTCCGGAACCTGGTCCTGGTCCTGGCCCTGGTCCTGGCCCGAAACCGGACCCCGAGCCCGACTCCGGGGCGCCCATCTACGCCGAACTGGCCCGCCGCTGGCAGTCGGAGGGGCGGGCGGTGCCCGGGTTGCCAGACCCCGTCTGGGAGTCGCTGGCCGCCCCCGCGCCGTCTCCGGCCTCGATGCCCTCGGCGCCCTCGACCCCCGCGGCGCCCTCCGGATAGAACTGCCGCGCCCAGCGCCGGAACAACCCGATCGAGCGCTCCCCGGGCACGAGCCGCGGCTGCGCCAGGTACCGCTTGTGCGCCAGCACCGGCCGGTCCTGCTTGATGATCCGCACCGCGGCCCGCAGCGCCACCCAGGAGGCGGCCCGGTCCACGGCCCTCGCCGACCCGACTCCCGGCACCGGCACGCTGCTGGTCACCGCGAAGCGCACCAGGGTGCGCCAGGGCGCGAGCGGCGTCGGCAGCACCCACACCCGCAGCGTGCTGCCCAGTTCCGGCAGTTCGGCGGTCAGCCGCATCAGCCCCAGCCCGGCCAGCACCACCGGCTGCTCCAGGCTCACCGCGCCCAGCCCGGGGAACCGGGTGGTGGTGCGCTGGTGGACGGTGAACAGCGGGCCGTCCGGCTCCGGCGGCGCCGTCTCCCGGGTGTCCAGGCCGTGCAGCACGGCCACGTGCCGGAAGTCCACGCTGTTCTCCAGCACCTCCTGCGGATGCGAGAGCACCTCCCCGCTCCACCAGGCCAGCGGCCGTACACCGACCGCCGGCGGTAGCTCCCAGCCGGGCGCGGCACCGTCCGGCCCGCCCCGCCAGACGAACAGGGCGCCGTCCCGTTCGACCAGTCGGCGCTTCGTCAGTTCACCCCGGAACCGGGTGCCGTCCGGCGAGCCGGTGCAGGAGCCGTCCGGGGCGAAGGCGAAACCGTGGAACGGGCAGACCAACTCCTCGCCGCGGATCCGCCCGCCCGCGCCGAAGTGCGCGCCCAGGTGCGGGCAGTGCGGCCCGATCGCGCGCACCGCGCCCCGCTGCGTCCGGTACAGCACCACGTCCTCGCCCATCAGCCGGGCCGTGCGCACCCGGCCGGGCGGCAGGTCGCGGGCCCGGCCGACGCAGAACCAGCCGCTCGGGTACGGCAGCGGGGCGGAGCGCTCGTCCATGACGGTGGTCACCTCGAAGGCTTGACGGCGGTGTGAACGTACCAAACGACGTACTCGCGGACGGCGTACATCTCCACGGTGGAGCGGAGGTTGAGCCACTTCGCCGGATCGCCGCAGCGGCGCAGCAGCTCCCACGGGACGCGGAAGCAGGTGTGCACGGCCTCGGTGAACGGCCGGTAGTACGCGGTCGCGTCCAGCGCCTCCTCGACCTCGAAGCCGGCCTCGGTGAGCAGCCGCGGCAGGTTGCCCGCGTGGTAGAGCCGGGCGCCGTTCATCGACATCGCGTCCAGGTACGGTTCGAGCAACTCGCGGGCGGTCGACGGGAGTTCCTCCAGTGGGCCGGGGGTCATCGGGCCGAGCAGCACCAGCCGCCCGCCCGGGCGCAGCACTCGGTGGAACTCGGCCAGGGCACGGGCCGGACGGTAGGAGTGGACCAGCGTCTCCATCGAGTACGCCCCGTCGAACTCCTCGTCACCGAAGGGGAGTCGATGGTAGTCGGCCCAGGAGAAGGCGGTCCGTCCGTCCAGTGCGGCCCGGGCGCTCAGCCGGCGGGCCTCGCTGAGGTGGAAGTCCAGCACGTCGACCCCGGTGACCACCAGCCCGAACCGCGCCGCCATCGCCCGCGCCACCACCCCCGCCCCGCAACCCGCGTCCAGCACCCGCGCGCCCACCGGCAGCGCCAGCTTGCGCCCGAGCACGTCCTCCAACTGCCGCTGGGCCCGCCACAGCCGCCACTTCGACTGCCCCGGCTCCGTCCACCCCCAGTGCCGGGCGTTGCGCCCCACGCGGCGGTAGAACCACCGGCTCCCCGGCCGCCCGTACACCCGGCGCAGCCCGGTGAGATCGAGTTCCTGAACGCCCATGCGGGAACGCTAGCCGCGCACCCGCTCCCCCTCCCGGCGACGCCACGCGCGACTGGGCCGCCGGAACGGATCGTGCGCTCGTCGGACGGGGTGACCATCCGACCGGCGCCTCCTGCGGTCGCGCACGATCAACCCCACCGCCGCGCCGAACGGAGAGATCGCCGCGCCGAGCCGGGAGGGGGACCGGGCGCGCAGCCGGTTCAGGCCGCGCCCGCGGCGCCGCGCAGGAGGGGCTGGCCGTCGCGGCCGCGCAGGGCCAGGGCTGTCGGGAGCACCGCCGCCGTCAGGGCGATCGCCGCGCAGGCGGCGGCGAGTACGCCCATCGCCGTCCAGGGCACCATCGCCGGCGTCGGGCCGACCAGGGCGGTCAGTGCGGCCCAGGAGCCGCCGACGCTGATGGCGGTGCCGAGCACACCGAGCAGGGTGCCGGCGGCCACGCACATCAGGGTCTCCACGGCGACGGTGCGCAGCACCTGGCCCCGGGTGGCGCCGGCCAGGCGGAGCAGGGCGAGCTCCGGCCGGCGGTCGCTGACCGTCATCACCAGGGAGTTGGCCAGGGCGATCGCCGCGTAGCCGATGGCCAGGCCGAGGATCATCAGCAGGGCGTCCCAGGCGGCCTGTTCGGTGCTGTCGGAGGCGGCCGACCAGACCTCCTCGGGGGTGTTGAGCCGGGCGCCCAGGCCGGTCACGGCGGTTCGCAGCGCGGCGGCGGCCTGCTGGGGGTCGGTGCCGGGCAGCACCCGCAGGTCGATCCGGCTCGCGAGGGCCGGGCCGCCGACGCCGCCGGGGCCGTTGACGCCGGTGGTGACGGCGTCCGGGTCGGTCACCCAGGCCTGGACGGTCTCGGCGCCGCTGCCGAGCAGGGCGGCGACCCGGAGGTTCCGGGGGGTGCCGTCGGCCAGCCGGACCGCGACCTGCCCGCCGACCCGGGGCGAGCCCGGCCAGGTGCGGCTGAGCGCGACCGAGCCGGGGCCGAGGTCGGCGAGCGAGCCCGCGACCACCGGCAGCCGGTCGACCTCGGCCAGTGCGGCCGGGTCCGCCGTGGCGGCGCTGAGCGGCACCAGGGCCTGGCCGGTCGGGTCGACGGCCATCAGCGAGGTCGGGGTGATGACCAGCGCCCGAACCCCCGGGACGGCCCGGACCCGCTCCACCACGGCCCGGTTCAGCCCGGGGGTACCGGCCGGGCTGACCACCAGGTCTGCGGCGGACAGCTGGTGGCGGACCTCGCTGACCTGCGCGCGGTTGATGGTGTCGATGCTGCCGAGCAGGCACCCGGCGAAGGCGATCACCAGCACCACCGGGGTGGTGGTCGCCGCGGTGCGCCGGAAGGCGGTCAGCGAGCTCTGCCGGGCGGTGGCCCAGACGATGCCCCCGGCCTCCTCGGCGGGGCGCCCGCGCAGCCGGCCCACCAGCGCGGGCAACGCGGTCAGCAGCCGGATCGCCGGCCCGGCCAGGACGGCCGCCAGCAGCACGCAGCCGGCCACGACGGCCAGCAGCAGGGCCAGCGAGTCGGCGGCGTTGGCCGCCGCGTCCGGCCAGGTGCGGGCCGTCAGCACCAGGGCGACGATGCCGCCGCCCAGCACCACCAGGCCGCTCACCCAGCGGAACACCAGCGCGCCGCGCGAGCGCCGCTCCACGTCCGCGTCCGCGAGCGCCTCGCCGGGGCTGATCAGCCCGGCCCTGAGCGAGGAGATCAGCACGCCGCCGAACGCGGTCAGCAGCCCGACGGCGCCCGCGACCAGCAGTCCCCACCAGGTGACCGGCACGGTGAACTCGGTGGGCACCATGCCGTGGTCGACCAGCCAGCGGCCGGCCGGCGCCGCCCCGGCCGCGCCCAGTCCGCACCCGGCGGCGGAGGCCAGCACGCCGACCACCAGCGCCTCCCGGTTGACCAGGGCGCGCAGCTGCCGACGGGTGGCGCCGATCAGCCGCAGCAGCGCGAGTTCGCGCCGGCGCTGGGCGATGGACAGCGCGAAGGTGCCGGCCACCACGAACACGGCGGTGCCGCTGGAGACCGCGGCGGACAGGCCGAGCGGGGTCTGCACGTCGTCCAGCCTGCTGCTGACCTCGGCGTGGTGCGGGTCGACCTGGCCGCGCTCGGCGCCGGTGAGCACCCGGGCGACGCTCGCGCCGCCGGCCGCGTCGACGGCCCGGCGCACCGCGTCGACGGGGCCGAAGGCGGCCAGCACGCCGACCGCGGGGCAGTAGCGGGCGGCCTGGGCGTCGGTGAAGAAGACGGCGTGCTCGAAGGCCTCGGCCTCGGTGACGCCGGAGACCGTCGCGGCGTGCGGGCCGTCGGCGGTGACGTACCGGACCTGCTGGCCGACCAGCTCCGGGCTCCCGCCGCCGATCACGACCTGGTCGTCGGCCGCGGGGGCGGTGCCGGCGGTGAGCCGGTAGCCGCCCAGGGCCGCGCCGGACCAGGCGCGCCCCACCTGGCCGCGCGGGCCGTCGGCGAGCTGGGCGTAGAAGGTGTGGTCGGCGACGGTCGGGCCGGTCGCGGCGACGGCGGTGATCAGGGCGGCGGGCAGGCCCGGCTGGGCGGGGACCGGGGTGGGCTGGGGGTCGCCGCCGCTCGCGGGGGTGAAGTCCACGTTCAGGTCGGCGGTCACCAGGACCGGGGCCTGGGAGAAGCGCTGACGGCCCTGGTCGGGGACGTCGGCGGTGGCGGCGATGACCAGCAGCGAGGTGGCCATCAGGGCGACGCCGCAGGCCAGTGCGATGAAGCTGCCGACGAACGAGGCCCAGCGGAGCCGGACGGAGGCGAGCGCGAGGGTCAGCATGCGACGGCCTCCAGCGAACCGGCCTCCGGCGAACCGGCCGCCGGCGAACCGGCCGCCGGCGAACCGGCGTCCGGGGAGTCGGCCGTCGGCGAACCGGCCTCCAGCGCCGTCATCCGGGCGGCGACCTGCTCGGCGGTGGGCCGCTCCAGCGAGCCGGCCAGCCGACCGTCCCGGAGGAAGAGCACCCGGTCCGCGTAGGAGGCGGCGACCGGATCGTGGGTGACCATGACCACCGCCCGGCCCGGGTCGTCGGCCGTCCCGCGCAGCAGGGCGAGCACCTCGCGGCCGCTGGTGGAGTCCAGCGCGCCGGTCGGCTCGTCGGCGAGCAGCACGGCGGGGCGGGCGAACAGCGCCCGGGCGATGGCGACCCGCTGCTGCTGCCCGCCGGACAGCTCGGCCGGTCGGTGCCCGGCCCGGTCGGCGAGGCCCACGGCGGCCAGTGCGGCGGTCACCTCGGCCGGTGCGGGGCGGCGGCCGGAGAGCCGGGCCGGGAGCGCGACGTTCTGGGCCGCGGTCAGCGCGGGCAGCAGGTTGAAGGACTGGAAGACGAAGCCGATCCGCTCCCGGCGCAGCACGGTCAGCTCCTTGTCGCGCAGCCCGCCGAGGACGGTGCCGTCGACCCGCACTTCGCCGCCGTCGATGGCCTCCAGACCGGCCGCCGACCGCAGCAGGGTCGACTTGCCGGAGCCGGAGGGACCCATGACGGCGGTGAAGGTGCCGAACGGGAACCCGATGGTCACGTCGTCGAGGCCGATGACGGGTTCGGGCCCGCGCCGGTAGGTCCGGCGGACGGAGCGGAGTTCGACGGCGAGGTCGGTGGCGTTCATGATCCCCATCCCACCGCCCGGGGCGGTGGTGGCTCAATGACCAGGGGTTCACTTCCGGGGGTGTAGCTGGCTACACCCCCGCGTGCCACCGGCGCCTCGGCTACACCCCCTCGCGCCACCTGCGCTTCAGCTGCTCCCAGCGCGCCGACTGCTCCGGCGTCAGGGCGCCGCGCAGCTCCGCCAGCTTCAGCAGCTGGGCCTCGGCCTCGGCGCCGAGCGGCTGGGCCTCGGCCCGGTAGTGGTCGGTGAGCAGGGCGTCGAGTTCCGGCCGGGTGAGGGCGGGGTCGAGGCGCTGGGCGAGCTTGGCCATGTTGCGGTAGGAGCCCTGGAGCAGGAACGGCGGCTCGGTGCGGGCGCGGTCGTCCTGGGCGGCGGAGGCGAGGTAGGCGCGGTTGACGGCCAGCACGGTGCCGCGCAGGTGGAGCAGTCCGGCCAGTACGGCGGTCATCCGCTCGGCCTCGGCGGCCGGCCAGGCGCCGGCCAGGGTGCCGCCGGGGGTGCCGGAGGCGCGGGCGAGCAGGGTGTCCAGGTCGGCGCGTTCGGCGGTGGCCAGCGGGGCCAGGTGGGGGCTGGCGGGCAGGGCGTTCTCGACGAAGCTGAGGGCGAAGAGGTCCTCCCGGCCGGCCACCGCGTCGCCGAGGTTCCAGACGTCGGCGCGGTTGGCGAGCATGTCGGGCAGTCGGAAGAGCCGGCCGGACTCGGTGTACGGGTTGGCGGCCATCACCACCGCGAAGCGCTTGCCGCGCAGGTCCCACTCGCGGGCCTCGCCGTCGTGGACGCCGTCGATCCGGCGCTGGGCGTCGCAGAGCGGGATGAAGCGCTGCAGGAACTCGGGCGAGGTGTGCTGGACGTCGTCCAGGTGGAGCAGCACGTTGTCGCCCGCGTGCAGGGCGAAGTTGAGCTTCTCCAGTTCGCGCCGGGAGGTGGCGTCGGGGGCCTCGGCCGGGTCCAGTGAGGTCACCCGGTGGCCGAGGGCGGGGCCGCTGACCGAGACCAGCAGCAGGCCGAGCCGCTCGGCGAGGTACTCGACCAGGGTGGTCTTGCCGTAGCCGGGCGGGGAGACCAGCAGCAGCAGGCCGCTGCGGTCCACCGGCCCGCCGGTGTCGGTGGTGCCGAGCTGCTTGGCGAGGTTGTCGCCGATCAGCGGCAGGTACACCTGGTCGATCAGCCGGTTGCGGACGAAGCCGTTGAGCGGCGCGGGCCGGTACTGGTCGAGCCGCAGCCGGGCGTGCTCGGCGGTCAGCAGTTCGCCGCGCAGCCGCTGGTAGGCGCGCTGGCCGGGGGCGTCGACCCGCTCGAACTCGCGGACGCGGGAGAGCAGTTCGTCCAGTCGCAGGTCGAGTGACCCGCCGGTCAGCCGGGGGTGGTCGCCGAGCAGTCCGGTCAGCCGGGTACCGACGGCGCCCTCGGCGGGGCGGCGCGGCAGGGCCGGGCAGAGCAGCACGGCGGCGGCCTCGGCGCGATCGCCCGGGTCGGCGTCGCCGGCGGCCGACTCCAGCCAGGCGGAGGCCAGTTGGCGCCGTACCGGGAGCAGCGCAGGGTCGTCGGGGAGGGTGGCCAGGGCCTGGGTCAGCCCGGCGGACTCGGGGGCGGCGTGGAACTTCTCCAGCAGCGCGCCGGCCCCGGCCGAGTGGGCGAAGCTCGGTGCGGCGGCGGCGAGTTCGGCCACCAGGTAGTCGCCCGCGCCGACCGCACCGGGGGTGAACTCCGCAACGGCTTCGGAGAGTTCGCGGGCCAGCTCGGCCAGTGCCGGGACGGTGCCGCCGTACGCCTGCCGGGCGAGGCCGAGCGAGCGGGCCCGGGTGTGCCAGACCAGCCGTTGCCGGTCGTCCGTGCCGTGCGCCCAGTACAGCTGGGCGGCCGCCCGGGCCTCCGCCGGGTGGCGCAACAGGCCCGCCTCGGCGTCGAGTTCGAGCAGGGCGCGGAGCACCAGTGCCGCGTCGTGGTCGTGCACCCCGCGCTGGTAGCCCTCGTCCGGGCGCTGTTCGGCAGCCCGGCGGACGTACTCCAGGAGGTCCGCGTCGGAGGACAGCGAGCCCGGTTCGGCGGCCAGCAGCAGGCTGGCGGCCAGGTACTCGGCCCGGTAGAGCGCGGGTGTCTCGGAGGGCAGCGGGCGGGACCAGTAGCGCTCGGTGGCGGCGAAGGCGGGGTCGGTGACGGGGGCGCGGTAGCCGGTGCCGGTGAGGGTGAAGGCGGGGCGGCCGTGCCAGGGCAGCAGGGTGAGTTCGGGGCGCTGGGTGGTGACGGTGAACAGGTGGCGGCCGAGCCGCAGGGTGCCGGGGCCGTCCCCGGCGAGTTCGGCGCGGTCGCGCAGGGCGCGGTGGGCGCGGCCGCGGGCGGCGCGCAGCCGTCCGGTCAGCTCCTCGGCCCGGACGGTGTCGCCGAGTTCGGTCAACCGGCCGGCGAGGTCGCGGAGTTTGACGGCGGTCGGGTCGGCGGCCAGGGCGGCGTCGATCTCGGCGGCGGTGCCGAGGGCGGCGAGGCGCCGGTGCAGGGTGTCGAGGATGCGCTCGGCGGAGGCGGCCAGCCGGTCGGCGCGGCCGGCCCGCTCCTCCAGCAGGTGCTGGCGGCGGGCGGTGAGCGCGTCGTGGATCTCGGTGCGGCGTTCGGCGAGCTGTTCGCCGAGTGAGGGGTCGGCGTCGGCGAAGCGGGTCTCCAGCTGCTCGATCCGCAGCAGCAGTCGGCCGAGCCGGTCGTCGCAGGCCTCGGGGGTGTCGGCGGCGGCGAGGGCCGCGGTGACGGCCTGGGCGAGCAGCGCCGTCTCGGCGGCGAACTCGGCGGCGGCCTCGCGGGTGCGCAGTTCCCGGCGGCGGACGGTCAGCGTGGAGCGGCCCCGGTTGAGCAGCCCGAGCACGTCGGCGAGCCGGTCCAGGATCGCGGTGCGGGTGGTGGCGTCGGCCAGGTCGAGGGTGCCGACCAGCTCCGAGACGGTCTGCAACGCCTCGCTCTGCTCGGCCAGTCGGGCGGACAGCGGCTCCGCCTCGGCAGCGGTGGTGATGCCCGCGCAGCGCTCGGCGAGCTCGCCGGCCCGGTGCCGGTGCGGCTCGAAGGCCGCGGGTTCGGCGAGCTGGCCGACGGCCCGGCCGGCGGCCTCGGCCAGCCCCTCGGCGAGGTGTGCGGAGAGTGCGTCGATCCGCTGGGGGTCGGCCCGGGGCAGGTCGCGCAGCGCCTCCACCCGGCCCTGGGCGCGGCGCAGGGCGGCCAGCCGGTCGACCCACTCGGCGGCGTCGGCGAGGGTCTCGCCCCGCGCGGTGCGCAGCAGGCCCTCGACGTGCTCGGTGGCCTCCTCGGTGCGGGCCGCGGCGTGCGCGGTGAGCTGGGCGATCGCCTCGTACTCGGCGATCACCTGCCGGGTGGTGTCGCGGATCGCGGCGAGCGGCGCGGCGAGGTCGCCGAGGCCGTCCTGGCCGAGCCAGTGGTGCCGGTCGGCGGTGCGGGCGCAGGCGGCGAGCACGGCCCGGTGCCCGGCCGGGGTGTCGGCGCCGGCGGCGGCCAGCCGGGCGAGGGCCAGGCAGTCGGCCAGGCCGCGGACCAGGTCGGCGTTGCCGATCCGGGCCAACGGGCCGGTGCCGGGCGGCTGTTCGGCGGCGTGCCGTTCGCTGGTGAACGGGCTCTGCCACAGCTGGACGGGGTGCAGCCGGGTGGGGCCGTCCTCGGCGGGGCGCAGCGCGATCAGGGTGCCGTCGTCGAGCAGCGCGTAGCCCTGGCAGGCGAGCGGGGTGGCGGCCTCCTGGCGGACGGAGTTGTACGGCTGGAGCAGCGCGTGCCCGTCGGTGGTGGAGCGGAACTCGTAGAGCACGTCCTCGCCGTTGGGGGAGAGGACGGTGCGCTCGTAGGCCAGGCCGTCCACCGGCTGGTCGAAGGTGCGCACGGTGCCGTCGGCGAGGTGGCAGCCGCCGGGGAAGGCGACGCCCTGGTCGGCGGGCAGCCGCAGGCAGGCCCGGCCGAGGGCGTCGATCCGGGTGACCTGGCCGGTGGGCAGGTGGACCACCAGGTGCCGGACGGTCTCCTCCTGGTACGGGCGCACCCGCACCAGCAGCAGGGTGGCGAGCCGGGCGTGGGCGATCTGGGCGTCGGCGAGGGTCTGCAGGGCCTCCGCGAGCGGCTCGTGGTGCAGTTCGCGGCCGTCGGGGGTGGTGAAGGTGAGCCGCCCGCCGTCCACGCCGAGGTGGACCTCCCCGGCGAGGTCGGCGCGCGGTGCGCTGCCGGGGGCGGCGGGCAGCTGGTCGTCGCGGGTGAGCGGCGTCCAGTCGAGCTGCTGGCCGTCGGCCGGGGTGTGGTCGCGTTCGCCGCGCCCGTCCTGGTAGTCGGCCCGGTCCTCGTCCAGGCGCCAGCGCAGCACCCGGACGTCGGCGGCGGCGGGGCCGGTGCGGAAGACGGCGAGCAGCCGGCCGCCGACCGGGCGCAGCCGTTCCAGTCGGGCGTCGCGGAAGTAGCGGCGCAGGTCGGCGAGGTCCTGGCGCAGCCGGGGGTCGTCCAGCAGGGCGCCGTCGGTGGGGGAGAGGTCGTCGGGCCGGTAGAGGCCGAGGACGTCGGTGAAGTCCTCGGCACCGTCCAGCACTTCGGCCGGCCGGGTGCCGAGCAGCAGCCGGCCGCCGACGGCGGTGAGGTCCTGCGGCAGGCAGGGCCGGGCGGTGGTGAGCCGCCCGGTGCCGGTGAGCCGGAGCTCCCCGCCGCCGAACTCCTCGACCCGGCGTGTGTTCAACGCCTGTGCACGGTCGGTGAGTTCGGCGGCGGACCGGGCGAGCCGGCGGCGCAGGACCTCGTAGCTGCCGGTGTCGGGCCGGGCGTCGTCGAGGGCTTCCACGGTCACGTTCCCCAGGTGCTCGGCGGGTGGCTACTTGCTGCCGTTCAGGGAGGCGCCGGCCAGCGCCCCGATCGGGGTCTCGGCGATCCCCAGCCTCTTGGCGGAGTCCAGCAGTTGGCGCAGCTGCCCGGCCTGCTCGCCGCCGCCGCCGATCAGCTTGAGCAGCAGCGCGGACACCGTGAGGTTCTGCACGTCCGCGGTGGACACCGAGGACAGCACCCGGGTGAGGTCCTCGGTGAAGCTGGCCCGGCCGTCCAGCCAGGGCCCGGCCAGCGCCTGGGTGGTCTGCGAGTGGCCGACGAACGCGTCCACGCTCTTGCCGGCCGTCACCGACTGCACCAGCTTGTCGAAGAACACCGAGTCGCCGCCGACGATGTCGATCTTCGCCTTCTCCAGCCCGGTCGCGACCAGCGCGGCCTGGGCCTCGGCGATCTGCCGCTGCGTCTCCAGCCCGGCGAGCCGGACGTCCTTCTCGGCGGCCAGCCGCAGCCGGTACTCCTCGTGCCCGCGCGAGGCCTCGTCCAGCTTGGCCATCGCCGCGGCCTTCTCGGTCAGGCCCTCGGCCTCCGCCTTCAGCTTGGCGCCGACCTCCAGCGCGGCCGCCTTGGCCTTCTCGGCCTGGACGGCGGCCTCGGCGCGGCCGACCTTCTCCACCGCCGCGGCCTCCTGCTCCCGCACCTGGACCCGGGCCAGCCCCTCGGCGGCGGCCTCCGCCCGGACGCCCTCGGCCAGCTTGACCTTGGCGGCGGCGTCCAGCTCGGCGGCCTGCTGCCGGGCCTCGGCCAGCACCAGCGACTCGCGGGCCTTGTGCGAGGCGGCCTGCTCGGCGGCCTCGGCGGCCTTGATGTCCTTGACGAGCCTCTCCTGTGCCTCCGCCTCGGCCTGGATGACGACGGCCTTGCGCACCCGCTCGGCCTCCTCGACGGCCCGCAGGGTCTTGACGGCCTCCTCCTGCTCGGCGACGGTGCGGTCGACCGCGACCCGCTCGCGGACCACGTCGGCGACCTCCCGGCGGCGCGACTCGACCTCCTTCTGCTTGGCCATGACGGCGAGTTCGGTCTCCCGCTCGCGGCCGACGACCTCCAGCAGCCGGTCCTTCTCGATCCGCTCGTTCTCCACCGCGATCACCCGCTCGCGGTTCTTCTGCGCCACCGCGACCTCACGGGCCTGGTTCTCCCGCTGCACCCCGAGCAGTTCCTCGGTGCGCAGGAAAGCGGTCTGGGCGTTGAGCCGCTCCTCCTCCTGCACCCGGGCGATCACCGCGTCCTCCTTGGCCCGCAGGGTCTCGATCTCGCGGCGCTGGCGGATCTCGGCGTCGGCCTGGCGGCGTTCGAGCTCCAGGACGGTCTCCCGGGCGTCCACGTTCTGCCGGGTGATCTCCTTCTCCTCGGTGCGCTGGTACTCGTTGGTGCGCACGTGCTCGATCGCGGTCAGCTCGGTGATCTTGCGGATGCCCTGGGCGTCCAGGATGTTGTCGCTGTCCAGCTGGCTCATCGGGGTCTGTTCGAGGTGGTCGATGGCCGCGTCCTCAAGGGTGTAGCCGTTGAGGTCGGTGCCGATGACCGCGATGATCTGGTCCCGGAACTCGTGCCGGTGGGTGTAGAGGTCGGTGAAGTCCAGCTGCTTGCCGACGGTCTTCAGCGCCTCGGCGAACTTCGCCGCGAAGAAGTCCTGGATCGCCTGCGGGTCGGAGGCCCGGGCGGTGCCGATCGACTGCGCGACCTTGACGACGTCCTCGACGGTCTTGTTCACCCGGACGAAGAAGGAGATCCGGATGTCCGCCCGGATGTTGTCCCGGCAGATCAGGCCGTCCCGGCCGGCCCGGTGGATCTCCACCGTCTTCGCCGTGATGTCCATCAGCTCGGCCTTGTGCAGGATCGGCAGGACGATCGCCCCGGTGAAGGTGACGTCCACGCTCCTGGTCCGGGAGACGATCAGTGCCTTGCCCTGCTCGACCTTCTGGAACAGGCGGCCCACGAAGAGCAGCGCGGCGAGCAGGATGAGGAGCACGACGGCGATGAGTACGCCGAAACCCACGGCGATGGTGTCCATCACGGAGTCCTTTGACGGAGATGGTGGTGCGAAGTGGTTGTGTCTGGAGAAGAACTGACGTGACGTCAGAGACCTGGCGGGGACGGGTCGAACGGCGCCACCAGGAAGTGCTCGCGGTCCGCGTCGTAGTCGTAGATCAGGGCGGTGCGCCCGGCCGTCAATCCCGGCTCGGCGTCCGGGGTGCGGACCTGCAGGGTCGCGGTGGAGCCGTCCTCGGCGGTCACCTCGGCCTGCCCGAAGTCGGCCGTCACCCGGCCGGTGCGGATCACGCAGACCCGGCCGACGAAGTCCCCCCGGGTGATCGGCCGGTCCTGCGGGAACAGCCGCCGCAGCGGCCGGACGAGCACCCGGGTGCCCGCCCAGGAGGCGACCAGCGCGACGGCGAACACGCCGCCGCGCGCTGGTGCCCCCGAGGTCAGGACGGTGCCGGCCAGGCTGACGAACCAAGCGAGCGCGACCAGCAGCGAAACCGCCACCGTCGCGGGTACCCCGCCCAGCCCCAGCGCGTCCAGCACGCCCCCGTGGTGGCCGGCGCCCCGCCCCCCGTGGGCACCGTCGTGGGCGTTCCCCCCGCCGGCACCGTGCCCGCCGGACGCCCCGTGGGCCACGTGCCCCCCGGCACCGTGCCCCCCGGCACCGTGCCCCCCGGCACCGTGCCCGACGTGACCCACCGGGCCCACGTGCCCGGCGTGCCCGGTACCCAGGTGGTGCCCGACGCCGTGCCCCCCGTGCAGGGCGTCGAACCCCAGGCCGCCGATCAGCATCAGCAGCCAGTACCCGATGACCACCACCAGCGCGAAGCTGAACAGCGCCGTCGGAAAGGCCAGCGCGGCCGCGAAGAAGTCCCCCGTCCCGGCCATGCCCCCCGCCCTTCCCACGGCGCCGCACATCGGCGCCGGGGAGATCATGGCAGCGGGGGAGGCGTCCGCACATTGCCAGGATCCGGCAATCTTTACGGCCTTTTGACACCCTGGTACGCGCGCTCGCCGTGACATTGCGACAACCGGGCAACAGGGCGGCCCCGGGCGGGTCATCCGGGGTTTGCCGATCTCTCCCGGCAGCTCTCCGGGGTCCTTCTGCGCCCCTCCCGGCGGCCCCTTCCGGCGGCCCCTTCCGGCGTTCCTTTCCCGGCAGTCGTCCCGGACGCGTCCTACAGCGGCTGCTCCGGCCAGTTCAGCAGCCGAGCCCCCATCGCCGCCGTCTCCAGGGTGAAGCGCTGCAGGGCGTCCGCCGGGTCGTAGCCGGTGAGCGCCCTGATCCGCTCCAGCCGGTAGCCGAGGGTGCGCACGCTCAGGCCCAGCCGACGCGCCGCCTCCGCGTTCACGTACGCCGCCTCCGCCTGCACCGCGATGGTGTCCAGCAGCGGACGGGCGCCGCCGCGCGCCTCGGTCAGCGGGCCGAGCACGCTGCGCACCAGGTCGGCCATCGCCGCCCGGTCGCGCATCAGCACCGGGAAGACCAGCAGCTCCTCGGCCTTCAGCAGGCGGGCCGGCAGGCCGAGCCGCTGGGCGTAGTCCAGGGCGTCCAGCGCCTCGTCGTAGCTGCGCAGCACCCCGCTGGCGCCCGAGTGCCGGCGCCCGGTCGCCACCCGCAGCACCGGGCGGTAACCGGAGCCGGGGCGCAGTGTGAGGTCCGCGAAGGCCTCCAGCACGGCCCGCTCGGAGTCCGGGGCGATGCACACCAGCCGGCCGTCCTTGCTGGCCAGCAGGACGTCCCGCTCGCCGAACCGCCCGGCCAGCTCCCGCTCCACCCGGTGCACCATCGGATGGACGTCCGCGAACGGCTCCTCGCCCACCGCCACCGCCACCGTGTACGCGCCCGCCAGCCGCAGCCCGAACCGCTCCGCGCGCTCGGCGAGCAGCCCGAGGTCGGTGCGGCCGTGCAGCAGGTCGTCGATGAACTCCCGCCTGGCGGCCTCTTCCTGACGGACCGCCAGGCGCTGCGCCCGCTCGTGGCCCTCGCCCAGCGCGGCCAGTGCGGCGTCGGTGGCGGCCAGCACCGCGTCGCCCATCCGGCGCAGCTCGCCGACGCTGGCGGCGGCGGTCGTCCCGGGCAGCGTCTGCCAGGCCCGCCGGGCCGCCGCCAGGCAGTGCGCGACCACCTCGCGCAGCCCGTAGCCGGCCTCGGCGCAGTGCTCGCCCAGCCGGCGCAGGCGCTCCAGCTCGTCCCGGCGCAGCAGGCGCCCGGTGCGGGAGACGTCGGCGAGCAGGAGGAGGTAGGCCTCGGCCAGCTCGGTGGGTATGTCGTTCTCGTTGCCGTTCTCGTTGGTGTCGTTCACCGCGCGCTGCCAACCCCCGTGTGGCCTGGATTTTCGGCGGTGAACCTTATCAGGATCCTTACGGTCGGGGGCCCCGCGCGGCCCCGGTCCGCCGTTCCGAGGTGCCCCCGGCGGGGTGGGGCGGAGGATGGAAGGGGCGCCGTTGGGAGGCCGTGGCTTGCCCGGCGCCCCGGTGAGGCGTTAGACATCTAGATGTCCTGTTGGACGTCCTGCTCCGCCCGGCGCGGCTCCACCTGAAAGGCCACCCGCATGTCCCTGGTCAACTTCCGCGATCCCGCCGTCCTCAGCGACCCCGAGGGCCTGCGGATCCGCCCCGGTGTGCTGTACCGCTCCGCCCAGCCCTACCCGGCCGCCGACGCGGCCGTCGTCGCCCAGCTGCGCTCCTGCGACATCCGCACCGTCGTCGACCTGCGCGACCCCCGGGAGACCCGCCCCGACGACTGGGCCGCCGCCGAGGCCGCGGGCATAGCCGTGGTCGCCGCCCCGGTGAACCCGGCCACCGACGTCCTCACCGCCCGCATGGCGACCATGACCACCGCCGCCGACCTCGGCGAGTTCTACCTGCTGCTCGCCGAGTCCGCCCCCGAGGCCGTCGCCGTCGCCGTCGAGGCCGCCACCCGTCCCGGCGCCGTCCTGCTGCACTGCGCCGCCGGCAAGGACCGCACCGGTCTGCTCACCGCGCTGCTCCTCGATCTCCTCGGCGTCCCCGCCGAGCGCATCGTCGCCGACTACGCCCGCACCTCCGACGCCCTCCCGCAGATCTTCGCCAACCTCGCCGAGCGTCACCGCACCGCCCTCAACGGCCAGGGCGCCACTCGCGTCACCGACTCCGACGGCCGCGCCCTCACCATCCCCGCCCCGCTGCTGGAGGCCCCCGCCGAGGCGATGACCGTCTTCCTCGGCCAGGTCCGCTCCCGCCACGGCGGCGCCGAGGCCTTCCTCCCCGCCTGCGGCGTCCCGGCCGCCACCCTCGGCGCCTTCCGCGCCAAGGCGGCGGTCACCACGGCCTGAGCCGCCGCCCTCGTCCCGGGTGCCCGCCCGAACGCCCGCACCCGCCGCCCGCCGAGACCGGGTGGCGGCTCGGCGGGCGGCGGGTGCGGGAGGGCCTCACACGTCCCGGCGTCGGACCACGACCACCGTCACCGCCATCGCCACGACCGCCCACACGCCCATGGTGATCCAGGAGTCCAGCACGCTCGGTGCCCACTTGCTGATCGTGGTCGAGGAGTCGGGGTTGTAGGTCAGCCGGTCGACGGTCTCCATCGGCAGGTGGGCGCCGATCTCGTGCAGCCAGCGGTAGCGGTCCCCGCCGAACATCAGCGGCAGGATGAAGAACAGCATCACCAGGGAGACGATCGAGGCGGTGGCGTGCCGCAGCACCGCGCCCAGCGCCATGCCGATCAGCGCGCAGACCGGCACGATCGCCGCGTAGCCGAGGACGGCCCGCAGGCTGACCCCTTCGGTGATGGAGAGCCCGACGTGCCGGGAGGCCAGCATCGCGTTGCCGCCGAAGAAGGACGCCGTCGACACCACCACCCCGGCCAGCGCGGTGATCCCGCCGATCAGCAGCACCTTGGCGGCGATCACCCCGCGCCGGTCGGGCACGGCGGCGAAGGTGGTGCGGATCAGGCCGGTGGTGTACTCGCCGAACACGGTGATCGCCCCGAGGCTGCCGGCCGCGATCGCCATCAGGTAGCAGGAGGTGCTGCTGAGGCTGTGGTACAGCGCGTCGTACCGGTACGGGGGGAAGCCGGGCATCGGGGCCGGCGGGTGGTCGATGTACGTCAGGTCGCTGTGGACGGCGTTCAGGTTGATCACGATCGCCGTCAGCGAGGCCAGCGCCAGCACCCAGTACGTCGAGCGCAGCGAGCGCAGTTTGATCCACTCGGCGGCGAGCAGGTCGGTGAACCGGGGCGCCGGTTCGGTGACCCGGGCGCTCTCCGTACGGGTCAGGGTCATGGTGCTCATCGGGCCTCTCCTGCCAGGTACTCGACGCTGTCTGCGGTCAGGGACATGAACGCCGACTCCAGGGACGACGTCCGGGCGGTCAGCTCGTGCAGCACCAGCCCTTCCCGCAGGGCCAGTTCACCGATCCGCTCGACGGCCATCCCGGTGACGATGCCGAACTGCGGGTCCACCACGCCGACTTCGGCCCCCTCGGTGCGCAGGGCCTCGGCCAGCCGGGGGAGTTCCGGCGCCCGGACGGCCACGCTCGACTCCGCGTGGCGGGCCGAGAACTCGACCAGGGACTCGTCGGCGATCAGCCGGCCGCGGCCGATCACGATCAGCCGGTCGGCGGTGTGCTCCATCTCGGCCATCATGTGGCTGGAGACGAAGACGGTACGGCCCTCGTCGGCGAGCCGGCGGAACAGTCCGCGCACCCAGAGCACGCCCTCCGGGTCCAGCCCGTTCAGCGGCTCGTCGAAGAGCAGCACGGGCGGGTCGCCGAGCAGGGCGCCGGCGATGCCCAGGCGCTGCTTCATGCCCAGCGAGTAGCCGCCGATCCGCCGCCCCGAGGCCTTCCCGAGGCCGACCTCGGCGAGCACCTCGTCCACCCGCCCGAGCGGGATCCGGTTGCCGCGGGCCAGCGCCGACAGGTGGGCCCGGGCGCTGCGGCCGCCGTGCACGTCGCTCGCGTCCAGCAGTGCGCCGACGTGCCGTAGGCCGCGCGGTCGGCCGGCGAAGGGCACGCCGTCGACGGTGACGGTGCCCTCGGTGGGGGTGTTGAGGCCCAGGATCATCCGCAGCGTGGTGGACTTGCCCGCGCCGTTGGGGCCCAGGAAGCCGGTGACGGTGCCCGGCCGGACGGTGAAGGTCAACTGGTCGACGGCCGTGGTGCCGCCGTACCGCTTGGTCAGTCGCTCGATCTCGATCACGGGGACAACAGTGCCGGTCAGGGCCGTGGACGGGCATCGGGCGGCGGGACACAACCGCGGGCCGCCATCCCCGCCCCCGGGATTACTCCCGCGGGCCAATGCGCCGCCACTCCGCCCGCCGCTACCATCGCGTCATGATCACCGAACCCCGCCCGCCCCTGCTCAGGCGCCTGCCCGCGGGCGTGTGGGTGGCGGCGTTCTGGACGACCATCGTGGTGTTCCGGTTCTTCACCCGGGACAACGAGTTGCACCACCTCTTCGACTACAACGGCAACACCGAGGACATGCCCCTGGTGGTCACGGCCGTGGTCACCACCCTGGTCGCCTTCCTGCTGGTCCGGCTGCCGCTGGCGGCCGTCGCGGTGGCGCTGGCGGGCGGCGTCTACACGCTCGGGATGTGGACCGTCCCGACGGCGCCGGTGCAGTTCCTGATCGCCGAGGTGGTGGTGGGCTACTGCGTGGTCACCCGCTCCCGGGCGGTCTCCACGATCGCGGTGTCGATGCCGCTGGCCGTGCTCGCCACCCTGTTCACCTGGGGCGCCGTCAACGGCTACACCGTGAACCCGTACGCCTACCTCGGACTCGCCGCCACCGTGCTGATCGCCTGGCTGATCGGCAACACCGTGCGCCAGAGCCGCGCCCACGCCGAGGCCCTGCGAGGCCGGGCCTCCGAGCAGGCCGTCACCGCCGAACGGCTGCGCATCGCCCGCGAGTTGCACGACATGGTGGCCCACAACATCGGCATCATCGCGATCCAGGCGGGGATGGGCAGCCGGGTCATGGACACCCAGCCCGCCGAGACCCGCAACGCGCTGGACGCCATCGAGGCCACCAGTCGGGAGACCCTGGCCGGGCTGCGCCGGATGCTCGGCGCGCTGCGGCAGGGCGACGGGGAGGCCGCGCCGCTCGAAGTCGCCCCCGGGCTCGACGAGTTGGACCGACTGGTGGAGCGGACGGCGGGTGCCGGGGTGCGGGTCGCGCTCACCCGGCGCGGCGAAGCCCGTGCGCTGCCGGCCGAGGTGGACCTCGCCGCGTTCCGGATCGTCCAGGAGTCGGTCACCAACGTGGTCAAGCACTCCGGCACCCGGGACTGCCACGTCACCGTCGAGTACGGCGCGGAACGGCTCGCCGTCACCGTCGTCGACCTGGGCGCGGGCACGGCCACCCACACCCCCGGCACCGGCTACGGCCTGGCCGGCATGCGGGAGCGGGTCGCCCTGCTGCACGGCGAGTTCAGTGCCGGTCCGCGCCGCGAGGGCGGCTTCCGGGTCGCCGCCCTGCTGCCGATCCCGGAGGCACCGGCGGCACCAGCGGCACCCACTACGCCCGCAGTACCCGCAACAGCCGCCCCGGAGGTGGGACCGTGATCCGCGTCGTCCTGGTCGACGATCAGCCGCTCATCCGCACCGGCCTGCGGGTGCTGATCGCCGACGCCCCCGATCTGGAGGTGGTCGGCGAGGCCGGCAACGGCGCCGAGGCCGTCGAACTGGTCGGCCGACTGCGCCCGGACGTCGCCGTGATGGACATCCGGATGCCCGGCATGGACGGCATCGAGGCCACCCGCCGGATCCTCGCCGATCCGGAACTGCCCACCCAGGTCCTCGTCCTGACCACCTTCGACGACGACGACTACGTGTACGGCGCGCTGCGCGCCGGGGCGAGCGGCTTCCTGGTCAAGGACCTCGCCCTGGAGACCATCCTGGACGGCGTGCGGGTGGTCGCCGCCGGGGACGCCCTGCTCGCCCCCGCCATCACCCGCCGCCTGATCGGCGAGTTCGCCGCCCGTCCGGAGGCGGCAGGCCGGCCCCGGAAGTCCGCCGAGGGCATCACCGAGCGCGAGCGCGAGGTGCTCACCCTGGTCGGCCGCGGCCTGTCCAACACCGAGATCGCCGAGGAACTCACCATCAGCGTGGCCACCGCCAAGGCGCACGTCGCCCGCCTGTTCACCAAGCTGGGCGCCCGGGACCGGGTGCACCTGGTCATCCACGCCTACGAGTTCGGCCTGGTCGCACCGTCCTGAGACCGCATCGGCCCGGGCCGGGACCTGCCCCGGCCCGGGCAGCGCGAAGCGCCGGGGCGGGTCCGCACGACCCGCCCCGGCGCCTCCACCCGCACCGGACCGTCAGGGCACGAGACCCCTCTGTCCCCTCGGATCCGCCGGATCATTCGGTTCCCGAACCGCCCCACGCCGCCCGGGAGCCGGTGCTCACGCAGGTGCCCGGCGTCCCGCGCTCACGCGGTGACGCTCTGGACCCCGCGCTCACGCAGTGGTGCTCAGGGGACGATCGCGTGCGAGATCTGGCACGCGCTGACCGCGTTCGACCAGGTGCCCTGCATCGCGAACGAGCCGGTCGCGAAGGCCACGTTCTGCGAGCCGCCGGTGCCGCCCACGCCCTTCCAGGAGCACTTGTCGGCGTTCTCGGCGCCGGAGGAGTCGGTCCAGCCGCCGGCCGGGTTCTGGTCGGTGACGGTCTCCGCGTACTCGTGGCCGAACACCATGGTCACGCCGTCCAGCAGGCCCGCGTTGCCGCTGTTGACGTAGTTCTGGCCGCAGGAGGTGCCCATGTCGGTCACGTACGGGTCGTTGCTGAACGCCACGTCGCCGTAGGGCGAGGTGGCCGCGCCGCCGGTCAGCGTGGTGTCGCCGTTCCAGTCGTGCCAGGCGCAGAAGTTGCCGGTGGAGGTGTTGAAGCCGTCCGGGTGGGTGCCGGTCGGCGAGAGCACCACGTACTGGGCGTTGCGGTTGGCGGCGGCGGTGGTGTTGCCGAAGTGCCCGGCGGCCTTGATGGCCTCGTTGGCGATCTGGTTGCCGGTGGCCTGGCCCGGGGCGGCGGCGGAGGTGTCCACCCAGACGCCGGCCAGCGCGCCACCGGTCGGGTAGCCGACGTGCGCGGCGGTGGAGCCGCAGCTGGTGGAACCCTTGGCGACGCCCTCGCAGTACTGGGTCATGACGCCGGACCAGGTCTCGTTGTTGGTGCCGAGGCCCTTGTACAGCTGCTGCGCCCGGACGGCCTCGCCGGACGGGTCGCCGGACAGGGTGGTGTAGCCGTTGGCGTCGGTGCCCGCGGTGCCCCACTGGGAGCCCCAGAAGATCACGTACACCTTCGGTGCGCCGGTGGTGACGCCTATGCCGTCGACCCCGCCGCCGAACTTCAGGTTCGTCGTGCGGGCGGTGGCGGCGTTCGTATTGGCGTGCTCGGCGCTCTCCCTGGTGGGGACGGCACCGTGCCGGTAGGGGTGGCTGTTCCCGGCGAACTCGCTGCCCGGCTGGTCGGCCTGGGCGGCCGGGGCGGCGGCGAATCCGGCGGCGGCCAGCGCCAGCGCGCTGAGCCCGGTGAGGGCCCGGACTCGCGTCCGACGGGAGGTGGGGGACATGCCCATCGTGAGGGTTCCTCTCTGCCTGCCGACCGCGCACCGGTAGGGCGCGGCGACACCATGGGGGGACAAATCGGAGGAGCGACGACGGCAAGCCGGGTGCCACCGACCGTTCGTCATGAACAGTCAGCGAAGCGGGGATGGGGGACCGGTTCGCCGTCGGGGTCCGAAGCAAACCAGAGCAGCTGAAACCGGGTCAACGAGGGCAAGAGTAAGACCAACACCAAGAGCGGCCCCGAAAAACGTATAGAACGCCAAAAGCCCCCAGCTGGGCACTCGTTGATGCGCGTAGCGCAGGCGAATCTCAACAGTTGAGGGGAGGTTCTACACCGTATGGCCCGCTACCGTACGGCCCGTTCCGCGGCCGGTGACCGGTTCACGCCGTCGGGGTCTCGATCTCGGCGATCCGCATGATCCGCCCGTGGGAGTCCAGCACCACGTCGTAGGCGTTGCCGTCGCAGGCGTACGGGTCGGCGGGGTCCAGCTCGGCGAGGCAGTCGTTGAGGTGGGTGACCAGGTCGTCGAGCTGGACGGGCTTGGCGGCGTCCCGGTGCGGGCGGTCGACCAGGGTGGCGGTGACGCCGGCGGCGGCGAAGCCGTAGTGGACGGGGGAGCCGGTGGCCTCGTAGCGCGGCGGGGTGCAGGCGAAGCGGGCGGGCTGGGCGGTGAGTTCGGCGGGGCCGGCGGCGACCACGATCAGCACCTGGTGGCCGGGGTCCGGCGCCGGGGCGGTGCACTCCGGGTCGGCGGAGGGGTCAGCGGCGGCGGGGCCGGTGCCTGAGGAATCGGTGGCCGAGGGGTCGGCGTCGGAGGGCGCGGCAACGGTGCCCGCGGTGGGGTACGTCCCGCCGTCGGCGAAGTCCTCGTCGTCGTCGAGCAGCGGGTCGTCCAGGCCGTCGTCGGCGAGGGCCGCGGCCGAGGAGGCGGCGGCGACCGTCGGCCGGGAGTCGGCGGGCGTGCAGCCGGTGAGGCCGACGAGGGCGGTGCCGGTCAGCACGGCGGCGGCGAGGAGGATGCGGGACACGGCCATGGCGCAAGTCTCCCCGGGCGGCGGTGGTGGTCGGCACCCGGGTACACGAGCGGTGCGCGCCGCACGGTTCCCGCCGCACGGTTCCCGCCCCCGCCGGATGTGCGGACCCGGCGGGGGCGGGAGGTCACGGGGGAGCGGGAGACCTGCGGTGGACGGGCCGTCAGACGGCTACCGGCCGCTGCGCCTCGTACGCCTCGCGCACCCGGGCCTGCGCGTCCGCGCCCACGCCCAGGTGGTCGAGCCCGAGCAGCGCCGCGCCCAGCACCGGCGGCGCGACGACCACCCGCGGCTCGGCCAGCGGCGCGGCCTCCGCCAGTCGCGCCGTCACGTTGTCGAGCAGCAGCGGCTGCCGGGAGGCGAGCACCCCGCCGCCGAGCACCACCGGGGTCGGCGAGCCCAGCAGATCCAGCCGGCCGAGGGCGACGGCGGCCAGCCGGACGATCTCGTCGGCCTGGCGGTCGATCAGCTCCAGGGCGACGGTGTCCCCCTCGCCCGCGACCGCGAACAGCACCCGGACGATCTCGTGCAGCCGGGTGCCCGGCAGGTGCCCGAGGTGGACGGCCTCGGCGACGGCGCCGGCGCTGGGCAGGCCGAAGTGTTCGGCGATGGCGCGGGCCAGGCCGGTCGGCCCGCCCCGCCCGTCCTCCGCGCGCACCGCGTGCCACATGCTGGTGACGGCGAGCCCGGAGCCGCCGCCCCAGTCGCCGGTGAGTTCGCCGAGGGCGGGGAAGCGGGCGGTGCGCCCGTCCGGCAGCAGACCGACGCAGTTGATCCCGGCGCCGCAGACCACCGCGACCCCGCGCGGGCCGTCGGTGCCGGCCCGCAGCAGGCCGAAGGTGTCGTTGACGACGGTGTTGCTGAGGCCCCAGGGGTGCGATTCGAGGGCGGCGCGCAGCGCCTCCTCCTCGACCTGCAGGTCGGCGTTGGCCAGGCAGGCGCTGACGTGGCTGGTGAGCACGCCCCCGGCAGCGGGGAGGCCGGCCGCCGCGGCGGCTTGCTCGACCAGCGGGGCGAGGCCGGCCACGGCGGCGGCGCCGCCGATCTTCTGGGGGGCGAAGCCGCCGCCGCGGGCGGTGCCGCGGACGGTGCCGTCGGCGCCGATCAGGGCGACGTCGGTCTTGGAGTTGCCCGCGTCGATGGCGAGGACGCCGGACAGGAGCGGTTCGGGCTGGTGGGTCATTCAGGTCCCCGCGGCTCGTACGTGGCCCGGCCGCAAGCCCCGGCCGGGGGCCGGGCCCTCTCAGAGGGCCCGGCGAGGGCGCCGGGGCCCGTCTTCGAACCCGCGCCTGCGGGGCTTCGGAGACGGGCCCCAGGGCCTAGGCCCAGGCGAGGTGCTCGCGGTTGTGGGCGAGCAGTCGGTCCGTGAGCCGGTCGGCGAGTTCGATCTGGCCGACCAGGGGGTGGGCGAGCAGGGCGTCGAAGACCCGGTCGCGTCCGCCGCGCAGGGCGGCGTCGAGGGCGAGGTGCTCGTACGAGGTGACGGCGGCGATGAGCCCGGCGTACAGCGGCTCGACCGGCCGCTGCGGCAGCGGCCGTACGCCCCGGGCGTCGACCTCGGCCGGCACCTCGATGACGGCGTCGTCCGGCAGGAACGGCAGCACCCCGTCGTTGCGGGTGTTCACCACCTGGACGGACGTCCCGCCGCCGGTCCCGAGCAGGGAGGCGATCAGCTGGACGGCGGCCTCCGAGTAGAAGGCCCCGCCGCGCCGGCCGAGCAGCTCGGGCTTGGTGTCCAGCGTGGGGTCGGCGTACAGCTCCAGCAGCTGCCGCTCGATCTCGGCGACCTGCGCGGCCCGCGAGCCCTGCGCCTTGAGCTCCTCGACGACCGCGTCGTGCTGGTAGAAGTACCGCAGGTAGTAGGAGGGCACCACGCCGAGCCGCTGCACGAGGGCCTGCGGCAGGTGGAGGTCGTCGGCGATCTCCTTGCCGTGCGAGGCGAGCAGCTCCGGCAGCACCTCCCGCCCGCCGGCCGCGCCGGGGGAGTCGAGCAGGGTCACCCCGCGTTCCCAGGTGAGGTGGTTGAGCCCGACGTGGTCCAGCCGGACCAGCTCCGGGGCCACCCCCAGGTGGGCGGCGAACTTGCGCTGGAAGCCGATGGCGACGTTGCACAGTCCGACGGCCTTGTGCCCGGCGTCCTGCAGGGCGCGGGTGACGATGCCGACCGGGTTGGTGAAGTCGACGATCCAGGCGTCCGGGTTGGTCCGCCGGACCTGCTCGGCGATGTCCAGCACCACCGGGACGGTGCGCAGCGCCTTGGCGAGCCCGCCCGCGCCGGTGGTCTCCTGGCCGACGCAGCCGCACTCCAGCGGCCAGGTCTCGTCCTGGTTGCGCGCGGCCTGGCCGCCGACCCGCAGCTGGAGCAGCACGGCGTCGGCGTCGGCGACGCCGGCCACCAGGTCGGTGGTGACGGTGACCACCGCCGGGTGCCCCTGCTTGGCGAAGATCCGCCGGGCGAGGCCGCCGACCAGCTCCAGCCGCTCGGCGGCCGGGTCGATCAGCACCAGCTCGCCGATCGGCAGGCTGTCGCGCAGCCGGGCGAAGCCGTCGATCAGTTCCGGGGTGTACGTCGAACCTCCGCCGACGATGGCCAACTTGAGACTGGTAACGGAGGACATCAGCCCTTGACCCCTGTCAGTGTCACGCCTTCGATGAAGGCCTTCTGCGCGAAGAAGAAGAGGATGATCACCGGCGCCATCACCAGCAGGGTGGCGGCCATGGTGAGGTTCCAGTTGGTGTGGTGGGCGGCCTTGAACGACTCCAGGCCGTAACTGAGCGTCCAGGCCTCGTGGTTGTTGCTGGCGTAGATCTGCGGGCCGAAGTAGTCGTTCCAGCAGTAGAAGAACTGGAACAGGGCGACGGCGGCGATGGCCGGCTTGGCCATCGGCAGCACGACCCGCAGCAGGGTGCGCAGGTCGCCGCAGCCGTCGATCCGGGCGGCCTCGAGGTACTCCTTGGGGATGGTCATCAGGAACTGGCGCAGCAGGAAGATCGAGAACGCGTCGCCGAAGGCCATCGGGATGATCAGCGGCCAGAGCGAGCCGCCGAGGCCCATCTGCTTGGCCCAGAACAGGTACATCGGGATGACGGTGACCTGCGGCGGCAGCATCATCATCGCGATGACCGCCATCAGGGCCAGGTTGCGGCCGCGGAAGCGGAACTTGGCGAGGGCGTAGGCGACCGGCAGGCTGGAGACGACGGTCAGCAGGGTGCCGGCGCCCGCGTACACCAGGGTGTTGCGCCACCAGGTGAGGAAGCCGGGGGTGTCCCAGACCTGGGCGTAGTTGCCCCAGTTCCAGGAGGTGGGCCAGTAGTCGGTGGTGAGTGCCTGCTGGTCGTTCATCACCGAGGTGAGGAAGACGAAGACGAAGGGCAGCAGGAAGAACAGCGCGGCGGCGATGGCCAGCGAGTGCACGGCCACCCAGTTGAGCAGTGCGCGGCGCCGGGCGGACCGGGCGGCGGCGGTGCCGGCGGCGGTACGGGCCGGCGGCTTGGTCAGGGTGGAGCTGAGAGTCATGACAGAGTCCTCATCGGTCCGCTAGTCGTCGCTGGCCATGAAGCCGGACTTGCGGCGGAGCAGGATCGAGGTGACGGCCATCGAGATGGCGAACAGCACCAGGGCGACGACGCAGGCCGCGCCGTAGTTGAAGCGCTGGAAGCCGAGGTTGTAGACCATCTGCGGCAGGGTCCAGGTGGAGCCCTGCGGGTAGCCGGGCTCGAACTGCTGGCCGGAGTTGCCGGCGATGCCGCTGGCGACCTTCCCGGCCACGATCGCCTGGGTGTAGTACTGCATGGTCTGGATGACCCCGGTGACCACCGCGAACATGATGATCGGGGAGATGTTCGGCAGCGTGACGTACCGGAACCGCTGGAACGGGCCGGCGCCGTCCAGCTCGGCCGCCTCGTACTGCTCCTTGGGGACGTCCAGCAGCGAGGCCATGAAGATGACCATCAGGTCGCCGATGCCCCACATGGCGAGCAGGGTGAGCGCGGGCTTGGACCAGCTCGGGTCGGCGAACCAGCCGGGCTGCGGCAGCCCCAGCTCGCCGAGCAGGTGGTTGAGCGGCCCGGTGCCGGGGTTGAGCAGGAAGGCGAAGGCCACGGTGGCGGCCACCGGCGGGGCCAGGTACGGCAGGTAGAAGACCGTGCGGAAGAAGCCGGCCCCGGTCTTGACCTTGGTGATGAGCAGCCCGACGCCGAGGCCGAAGGCGACCCGCAGGGTCACCATGATCAGCACCAGCCACAGGGTGTTGCGCAGGCCCTGCCAGAAGGTCGGCAGCTGGTTGAGGACGTAGTCCCAGTTCTTCAGGCCGTTGAAGGTCGGCGCGCCGAAGCCGTTGTACTGGGTGAAGGAGAAGTAGGCGGTGGAGATCAGCGGGTAGACGAAGAAGACGCTGAAGCCGATCAGCCAGGGGGAGAGGAAGGCGAGGGTGCGGGCCGCCTCCCGGCGGCGCTTCCGGCGCAGCAGGTGCTGCGTGGAGGGCGCCGCCGGGTCGGCCGTCCCGGCGCCCTTGCGGGTGCCGAACGCGAGTGACATGGGGAGCTCCGAGGGCCGTCGCCGCTACTTCGCCTGGGCGATGTCGGTGTCGATCTGCTTGGCGGTGGCGGCCAGTCCGGCCTTCAGGTCGGTCTGCTTGCCGGACTCGTAGTCGTAGCCGAGGTTCTGCAGCGAGACGATGTACCCGCCGCCGTTGACGCTGGCCGGGGTGGTGCCGGAGTTCGGGTTCTTGGCGACGTCCAGGAAGGTCTTGAAGTTGGGGTCGCTGACCAGCTTCGGCGAGTTGAGCGCGTCGAAGGTGCTGGGCACGTTGTGGATCGCGTTGGCGAAGTCGACCACCGCGTCGGTGTCGGTGGTCAGGAACTTGACGAACTCCCAGGCCGCGGCCTGCTTCTTGCTGGTGCTCGCGATGCCGACGATGGTGCCGGTCTGGTAGCCGCGGCCGTAGCTGGCGGCCTGGTCGTCCGGCACCGGGAAGGGCGCGGTGGCCCAGTCGAAGTCGGGCTTGTTCTCGGCGAGCGAGGCGGTGCGCCACTCGCCGTCGATGGCCATCGCGACCTGGCCGGTGTGGAAGGGGTTCTTGGCGCTGAACTCCTCGCCGAAGGTGGCGCGGTACTTGTCCAGCTTGGCGTAGCCGCCGAGCTGGTCGACCATGCCCTTCTGCCAGTCGAGCATCGCGGCGACCTTCGGGTCGGCGGCGAGGTTCGACTTGCCGTCGGCGCCGAAGTAGGTGGCGCCGTACTGGCCGAGGAAGTGCTCGGTGGTGGACTCGTAGCCGTGGTACAGCGGCATGAAGCCGAGCTGTTTGTACGAGTCGCCGTCGGCGACGGTCAGCGCCTTGGCGTCCGCGGCGAACTCGCTGAAGGTCTTCGGCGGGGCCGTGATGCCGGCCGCGGCGAAGGCCTTCTTGTTGTAGTACAGCCCGTACGCGTCGCCGAGCAGCGGCAGGGAGCACTGGTTGCCCTGGAACTGGGTGTAGTTGAGCATCGCGGCCGGGAAGGTCTTGGCCGCGTCGATGCCGCTCTTCTGCAGCTGGGGCTTGAGGTCGATGAACGCCTTGGTCGAGCAGAACATGCCGACGTTGTTGGTGGTGAAGGAGGAGACCACGTCCGGGGCGTCGTCGCCGCCGGCCCGCAGGGCCTGGTTGACCTTGTCGTCCGCGACGTTGCCGACCGGCTTGACGTGGATGTTGGGGTGGGCCTTCTCGAAGGCGGCGATGGTGTCGTTGATCGCCTTCACCTCGTTGTCCTGGCTCCAGCCGTGCCAGAAGGTGATGGTGACGTCCTTGCCACTGGCGGAGTCGTCGCTGCCGCCCGACTCGCTGGAACCGGTGCAGGCGGAGGCGAGCAGGGCCAGGACGGCGCTGCCGGCGACGGCGGCGACGGTGCGGCGGCCTCTGCGGGAGGTGATGGGGTGCACTTCGAGGTCCTCCTGGGGGTGCGCGGGCAGGCGTCATTGCCTCGGGGCCCGCGTAGGGGTTGGGGGAGAGGTGGGTGCAGGTGACAGGGGGAGCGTCAGCGGGTGGAGCGGCGGGCGGATCAGTGGCGGATCAGCGGATGGATCAGTGGGTGGAGAAGACCGCCTCACGGGCGTCCGTGAGGGCGCGTTGCAGGGCGCCGATCAGGACGGGCGAGCCGGGCAGGGCACTGCTGCGGATCTCCGGACGGGCGAGGCAGATCCGGGCCAGTTCGTCCTCGACGAGCGCGCGCAGTCGTTCGCCGCCCGTGCTCGGCACCGCGCCGGAGAGGACCACCAGCCGGGGGTCGACCACGGCGACGATCACGGACAGCCCGACGGCGAGCCGTCCGGCCAGCTCGGTGAGGAAGGCCTCGCCGGCGCCCGGGGTCTCCAGGGCCTTGGCGATCGACTCCTCCGCGGTGGGCGCGCCGAGTCCGTGCTCGCGGGCCAGGGTCCGGACGGCGGGTGCGCCGACCTGGTCCTGGAAGCCGCCGAACTTGCGGCGACGGGCGTCCCACTGGACCGGTGAGCCGGGTACCGGCATGTAGCCGACCTCGCCGGCGCCGCCGGTGAAGCCCCGGTGCAGCCGTCCGGCGATCACGACGGCCGCGCCGACGCCCGCGCCGGCCCAGAGCAGGACGAAGTCCTCGAAGCCGGCCGCCGCACCGGAGGCCTGCTCGGCGACCGCGGCAAGGTTCACGTCGTTCTCGATCGACACCGGGGCGCCGATCGCCGCGGTCAGCTCCTCGACCAGCCGGGGCGAGTGCCAGCCGGGCAGGTGGGAGGCGTAGCGCAGCTTCCCGGTCACCGGATCCGGAGCGCCGCCGACCCCGATCGCGACGGTCCGCAGGCACCGCTCGGGCAACCCGGCCGCCCGCACCGCCTCCGCGACGGCGGCCGCCACCCTGGGCACGGTCTCGGCGGCCGGGACACCTCTGGTGGACACGCTGTGCTCGGCCAGCGTGCCGCCGGTGATGTCGGCGACCGCGACCCGGATCCCGCTGTTGGTGACGTCCAGTCCGGCCACGTACCCGGCGGCCGGATTCACCTGGTACAGCTGCGCGTTGGGCCCCGGCCCACCCTCCGTGGTGCCCACCGGCACCACCAGCCCGGCCGTCTCCAGCCGGGACAGCAACTGCGACGAGGTGGGCTTGGACAGCCCGGTCAGGCTGCCGATCTGAGTGCGGGACAGCGGCCCGTTCTCCAACAGCAGTTCGAGCGCGGCGCGGTCGTTGATCGCGCGCAACAGACTGGGGGTGCCGGCGAGGGGAGCCTTGGCGGTGCTCTTGGTCATGCCCGGAATCCTCCCCTCCCGACTGATGGACCGGAACTGTTAGGAAACTTTCCAGTCGCTTGTCACAGGACCGTACGGTCCCCGTCAGCGGAGTGTCAATGGCCGGTCCCCCGGAGGATGCCGAAGCGTTATCCGGCCCCCGAAGGCCCCCGCCCCAAGGCAAGGGGGCCGGGCTCACACTCGCCCGGCCCCCGACGGAACCTCAGGAAGAGAAACAGGAAGAGAAAAACGTCAGGCCCCTGCGCAGGAAGTCGGCCTGGTCGACTTCCTGCGCACAAGGCGGAAGGGCCGCTGGTCAACCCGCCTGCACTGCCGTGGCGGATTCACCGAACGGGCCCGGCCGCTCAGCCGGTCGGCTCGGAGAAGACCCGGGCCAGCAGGGCCTGGAGGGCGTGGCGGTCCTCGTCGTCCAGCTGTTCCAGCCCGGTGAGGCCCGACATCATGTCGGCGCGGATCCGGCGGACGGTCTCCTCGCCCTCCTCGGTCAGCAGCACGTTCTTGACCCGACGGTCGGCCGGGTCGACCTCGCGGCGGACCAGCCCGCGGGCCTCCAGGCGGTCGACGATCCCGGTGACGTTGGAGGCGTCACAGGCGAGCAGGTCGGCGAGGGTGCGCATGGGCCTCGGCTCGCGGAGCAGGCTGAGCGTCTTGCCCTGCATCAGGGTGAGGCCGCGCTCGGCCGCCATCGCGGCGAAGTTCCGGTAGTAGGCCGCAGCGGCCCGCGCCAGCTGGTCCATGAGCTGGACGGGCGTGGGGGCGCCCGTGGGGGCGGATGTGGACGGGCCGGCGGGCTGCTGCATGGCTCGAGTGTAAGCGAGATTGCTTGACATCCTCAATCATTCAGGTCTACCTTCGACCTATTGCTTGATGACATCAACTATCTAGGTCTTCAAGCCTCAGGCCCGGTCCCGCACCTCCGCGCGGCGGGCCCTCCCCGGAAGGACCCCCCTGATGAGCCAC
The DNA here is from genome assembly GCF_042724935.1 of Kitasatospora sp. NPDC127060. Lineage (NCBI taxonomy): Bacteria > Bacillati > Actinomycetota > Actinomycetes > Kitasatosporales > Streptomycetaceae > Kitasatospora > Kitasatospora sp. NPDC127060. The sequence continues at coordinate 30,332 of NZ_JBHXEG010000037.1, read as the reverse complement.
GCCCCTGCTGTCGGCCCGCCGAAACGCGGCAGCACTCCCCTGATCATGGCGCTCGGCCTGGCCGCGATGGTGGTGGCGATGGCGCAGACCCAGGTCGTCCCGATCCTCGCGCTGCTGCAGAAGGACCTGCACACCGGCGCCGCCGGCGTCAGCTGGGTGACGACCGCCGCACTGCTCTCGGCGGCCGTCTTCACCCCGTTGCTGGGCCGGGTCGGCGACCAGTACGGCAAGAAGCGCACGCTGCTCGCGGTGCTCGGCGTGATGGTGGTCGGCTCGGTGATCGCCGCCACCACCACCTCGCTGGCCCTCCTGATCGTCGGCCGGGTCCTCCAGGGCTCCGCCACCGCGATCTTCCCGCTCGCCCTCTCGGTGATCCGCGACGAAGTGCCGCACGAGAAGCTGCACGGAGCGATGGCGCTGGTCAGCGGCACGCTGGCGTTCGGCAGCGGCCTCTCGCTGGTGGCCACCGGGCTGCTCACCCAGGGTGCCCACCCCGACTACCACCTGGTCTTCTGGTTCTCCACCGCGCTGACCGTCCTCGCCCTGGCCGCCGTCGCGTTCGTCGTCCCGCACGGCGGCTCGCCCGCCGGGGGCCGGATCGACGTCCTGGGCGCCCTCACCCTGGCGGTCTTCCTGGTCCTGCTGCTGCTCGGCATCTCCCAGGGCCACGAGTGGGGCTGGTCCTCCGCCCGCACGCTGGGCTCGCTGGGCGGGTCCGTGGTGGTCGCCGCGCTCTGGGTGCTGGTCGAGCGGCGGGTGGCCAACCCGCTGGTGGACATGCGGATGTTCGTCCACCGCCAGGTGCTCTTCACCAACCTGGCCGGACTCTTCGTCGGCTTCGCCTCCTTCGCCCAGTTCATCGGCATCTCGTACCTGGTCCAGATGCCCGGACGGCTCACCGGCTACGGCTTCACCGCCTCGGTGCTGCGGGCCTCCGTCGAGTACCTGCTGCCCAGCGCCCTGATCGCGCTGGCGGCAGCCCCGGTCGGCGGCCGGCTGGTCCGCCGGATCGGCGCCCGCTCCACCCTCGGGGTGGGCGCGCTGATCGGCGTCGGGGGCTTCGCCTGGCTCGCCTTCGGCCACGGCGCCGAGGGCTCGGTGATCACGGCCGGCATGCTCACCGGCATCGCGATCTCCTTCGGCTACGCCGCGATGCCCGCGCTGATCGCGGCCAGCGTGCCGCTGCACCAGACCGGCATCGCCAACGGCATCAACTCCATCTCCCGTTCGGTCGGCAGCTCGATCGCCAGCGCCGTGGTGACCTCGCTGCTCGCCTCCAAGGTGATCGATTACCCGGCGATCGGCGCGGCGCTGCCCGCCGAGAGCCAGTTCACGGTCAGCTTCGTCCTGGCCGCCGTGGCGCTGCTGCTGGCCGCGGCGGTCGCCTGGGCCGGGCTCAGCAGGCACCACCGGCCGCTCGCCGCCGCCCCCGCGCCGGCCGAGACCCCCGCGCCGACCGAGGCCCCCGAAGCGGCGCCCTCCCACTCCTGACCGACTGACCGACCGTCTTCCCTCCCGGAGCACCACATGACTTCCGTCCTCTTCGTCGTCACCGGCGCCACCCACTGGACCCTGGCCGACGGCACCGAGCACCCCACCGGCTTCTGGGCCGAGGAACTCGCCGAGCCCCACCGGATCTTCAGCGAGGCGGGCTACCGGATCACCGTCGCCACCCCCGGTGGCGCCCCCGCCACCGTCGACCGGGGCAGCCTGGCCGCCGAGGTCAACGGCGGCCAGGAGCAGGCCGACCGCCTCACCGCGTACCTCGCCTCGATCGGCGACGCGCTCCGGAGCCCGGTCGAGCTGTCCCAGGTCGACCCCGACGCGTACGACCTGGTCTTCTACCCGGGCGGGCACGGCCCGATGGAGGACCTCGCGGTGGACGAGGTCTCCGGCCGGATCCTCACCCGCACCCTGGACTCGGGCAAGCCGCTGGGCGTCGTCTGCCACGCGCCCGCCGCGCTGCTCGCCGCCCGTCGCGAGGACGGCAGCTGGCCGTTCGCCGGCTACCGGATGACCGGCTTCACCAACGCCGAGGAGAGCGCCGTCGGGCTCGCCGCCAAGGCCGAGTGGCTGCTCCAGGACCGCCTGGTCGAGCTGGGCGCCGACTTCGCCGAGACCGCGCCGTTCACGCCGCACACCGTCATCGACCGCAACCTCTACACCGGCCAGAACCCGAGCTCCTCCGCCGCCCTGGCCCGTACGCTGGTCGACGCCGTCTCCACCGACCCGGCCACCGTGGTGGCGCGGCTGCGGAGCACCTTCGACACCGGCCGGACGAGGCCGCTCGCCTGGCGCCTCGCCCAGCTGGGCGCCCTGCGCGCGCTGCTCACCGAGCAGTCCGAGGAGTTCCTGGCCGCACTCCGGGCCGACCTGGGCAAGAGCGCGGCCGAGGCGTACCGGGGCGAGATCGGGTTCACCGTCAACGAGATCGACCACACGGTGGCACACCTGGAGGAGTGGCTGGCCCCGGCGCCCGCCGCCGTCCCGGCCGCGTTCCTGCCCGCCGAGGCCCGCGTGGTCCGCGACCCGCTGGGCGTCGTGCTGGTCATCGCCCCGTGGAACTACCCGCTGCAGCTCGCCCTCGCCCCGCTGGTGGGCGCGCTGGCGGCCGGCAACACCGCCGTGGTCAAGCCCAGCGAGCTGACCCCGGCGACCTCCGCGGCGATGGCCCGGCTGCTGCCGCGCTACCTCGACCGGGAGACCGTGGCCGTCGTCGAGGGCGCCGTGGCGGAGACCACCGCACTGCTGGAGCAGCGCTTCGACCACATCTTCTACACCGGCAACGGCACGGTCGGGCGGATCGTCATGGCCGCTGCCGCCAAGCACCTCACCCCGGTCACCCTGGAGCTCGGCGGCAAGAGCCCCGCGGTGGTCGAGCCCGGCGCCGACCTGGCGGTCACCGCGCAGCGGATCGCCCGCGGCAAGTTCCAGAACGCCGGGCAGACCTGTGTCGCCCCCGACTACGTCCTCGCCATCGGCGACACCGCCACCGCGCTCGAAGCCGAACTGGCCACCGCGGTGGGCGCGCTGTACGGCGAGGACCCGGCGAGCAGCCCCGAGTACGGACGGATCGTCAACGAGCGCCACCACGACCGGCTCACCGCGCTGCTGGGCGACGGACGGACCGTCACCGGCGGCGGCCACGACCGCTCCGCCCGCTACCTCGCCCCGACGGTCCTCGCCGACGTCTCCCCCGAGGCGCCCGTGATGCAGGCGGAGATCTTCGGCCCGATCCTGCCGATCGTCACCGTGCCCGACCTCGACGCGGCGATCGCCTTCATCAACGAGCGGGACAAGCCGCTCGCCCTGTACGCCTTCACCGACTCCGAGCGGACCAAGCAGCGCCTGGCCCGGGAAACCTCCTCCGGCGGCCTCGTCTTCGGCCTGACCGTCTCCCACCTGGCCGTGCCCGAGCTGCCCTTCGGCGGAGTCGGCGAGAGCGGCATGGGCCGCTACCACGGGAAGTACTCGATCGACACGTTCAGCCACACCAAGGCGGTCCTGGACAAGCCCCTGGGCTGACCGCCGCCGACGGCGCCACCCGGCCCGGCTCGGCCCCGCGAGGGCCGAGCCGGGCGCTGGACCGTTACGGCTTCGCCAGGTCGTCCGTCGGCGGCTTCGGCAGCGGGATCGGCTCCGCCGCCCGGTAGCGCGGCGAGGTCGGGTCGGCCAGGGCGGACGGCGGCGAGGGCTCCACGGTCGTGATCGCCACCCCGGTGGCCACCGCCGCCGCCTCCTCCTTGACCTTGATGCCGGCCAGGTCGAAGGCCGTCTTCAGCCGCCGGCGCAGCGCCCGGGAGACCACCGGGGCCTTGCCCGGGGCCGTCCGGGCCTCGATCCGGACCATCACCGAGTCCGCCGCCACCGACTCCACGCCCAGGATCGACACCGGTGCCCAGACCAGCTCGTCGTACGGCGCCTCCTTGGACATCCCCTCGGCGGTCTCCTGGATCAGGTCCTCGACCCGCTGGAGGTCCTCCTTGTACCCGACCTGGACGTCGACCGAGGCGGTCGCCCAGCCCTGGCTCATGTTGGCGATCCGCTTCACCTCGCCGTTGCGGATGTACCAGATCTCGCCGTTGCCCCCGCGCAGCTTGGTCACCCGCAGGCCGACCTCCAGCACGGTGCCGGTGGCCACCCCGGTGTCGATCTCGTCGCCGACGCCGTACTGGTCCTCCATGATCATGAAGACCCCGGAGAGGAAGTCCGTGACCAGGTTGCGGGCGCCGAAACCGATCGCCACACCGGCCACTCCGGCGCTCGCCAGCAGCGGCGCCAGGTTCATCCCGAGCGCGGAGAGCACCATCAGCGCGGCGGTGCCCAGGATGGTGAAGGACGCCATGCTGCGCAGCACCGAGCCGATCGCCTCCGAGCGCTGCTGGCGCCGCTCGGGGTTCACCACCCCGTGGTTGGCCAGCAGCCCGCCGAGCCGGCTCTCCTCCCGGTGGTCGTGGCTGCGCGTCATCCGCGCTATCAGCTGGGTGACCAGTTTGTTCACCACGGCCCGCAGGACCAGCGCCAGCAGGATGATCAGGACGATCCGCAGGCCGCCGGCCAGCCAGCTCTGCCAGTGGGTGTCGAACCAGCTGGCGGCCTGCTTGGTGGTGTCGGTGACCTCCTGCGCACTGGTCGGGATGCGCAGCTGTGGCAGGTCCGGTGCGGTGGGCGACGGGGCCGGCGTCGGGGTGGATAGCGTCGGGGACGCGTCGGTCGGACCGGTGGCGCCGGAGCGGAACACGTGCGGGGCCTTCCTTGCTGGGGGCGTGACCGGTCCGTGCCGCACAGGCGGCCCGCGGACCGTGCGCGCTAGCCTATCCGGCACCGAATACCGGCCCGGACCGGCCGACCGGCGTGCGTCCCCGCCCGGACGCCCCGTCAACGCCCCGGTGCGCTCCCCCGGAGGAGAACCCCCGAGCCACCCCGGCACCACCGGCCACACCGCCCCCGGACGGCCCCAGCCCGTCCGCCGAACAGCCCCCGGCGCTGCTCCGACCGGCCGATCCGCACCCCCGGCCGGTCCGCCGTCCCCGCCCCGCTCCCGCCCCGCCCCCGTCCCGGCCGCGCCCGGGTGCAACCGGACCTCCGCCCGGGCATACCGGGTATGACAGACACCACACCCGGAGTTCACGTCAGGTCCGTTACACAGGAGTGGTGGCGCCGTACGAAGGCGTAAGGCGACACTGGGGGAGATCACGCACTCGTTGCGCGATCCAACCGCTCGTCCCGGCGCGAGCCACGCGTCGCAGGCGTCCAAGGAGGCATCCGTGCCGCATGTCCTGGTCCTCAACGCGTCCTACGAGCCACTCGGCGTCGTATCGATGCGCCGCGCACTCATCCTGGTCCTCAACCACAAGGCGGTCAGCCTGGAGGACACGGGAGTCACTCTGCACAGCGCCACCAGCGCCCTTCCGGCGCCGTCCGTCGTCCGACTGACCCGCTTCGTCCGGGTCCCGTTCTGCGGGCCCGTCCCGCTCACCCGCCGGGCGCTGTTCGCCCGTGACCACGGCCGCTGCGTCTACTGCGGGGCCGCCGCCACCAGCGTCGACCACGTCATCCCGCGCAGCCGGGGCGGCCAGCACCGGTGGGACAACGTGGTGGCGGCCTGCCGCCGCTGCAACCACACCAAGGCCGACCGCCACCTGACCGAACTCGGCTGGCGGATGAAACGCCCACCGGCGCCGCCCAGCGGCCTCGCCTGGCGGATCATCGGCACCGGGATCAAGGACCCGCGCTGGCGGCCCTACCTGGAGCCCTACGGCGGCGGCGACCAACTGCGCGCCCCGCAGTGGGGCGAGTACGAGCACCACGACCATACGGAGTCGAGCCACTCCGTCCCGATCGGCCGGGCGCACACCGCCCACGCCGCCCACTCCGGCCCCGTCCGCCGCGGCGAGCAGCCCGAACCGCTCTCCGCCTGACCACAGCACCACAAGGGCCCGCCCGTCACACCGTCGGTACGCGCCTCATGGGCCGCCGCGCCCCCCACGAAGGGGAGCCCGGCGGCCCGCCGCCGTTTCCGGCCCCGCCGCTGGTTCCGGCCCCCGCCGCGCCTACGGCTTGGTGGCCGGCGGGGCGGCCGGTGTCCCCGGCGTCCCCGGCTGGGCCGGCGGGTTGGCCGGCTGCTGCGGCGGAGCGGCCGGGGCGGTGACGGCGTACAGCTCGATGCCGTACAGCGAGTAGCCGAACTTGGTGGCCCGCGCCACGCCCTGCATCCGCACGTACCGGACGTTCGGGGCGTCGAAGCGCACCGTCTCGTCCCCGCCCTTGCCGTTGTCGACCGTCGCGGCGTCCGTCCAGGTGCTGCCGTCCGCCGAGACCTGGATCTTGTACGAGGAGGCGTACGCGGACTGCCAGTGCAGCACCGCCGCGCCCAGGTGACCGGCCTGCGGCAGGGCCAGCTGCACCCAGGCGTCGTCCTTGGCCGGTGAGGACCAGCGGGTCTTCGGGTCGCCGTCGGCGATCGCGGCGGCCGGGAAGTCCGGCGTCTCGTCGCCCGAGGAGGACGCCTGGGCGCCGCGCGCGAGGTCCGGACCGCCGGTCGGCGGGACGACGTGCACCTGCAGCACCTGTTTCACGGTGGTGCCGCCCGCCAGGTAGGACACCGGCACCTGGTACGTCCCGGACGGCGTGCCCGCCGCGGCCGTGACCAGCAGCGGCACGCCGACCCGCCCGCCGCGCGGCACGGTGACCGGGCCGGCCGGGGTGACGGTGAGGCCCTTGGCGGTGGTCGGCACGTCGATCCGCAGCTCGCCGGTGGTGCCCTCGGGACGCCCGGCCTCGACGGTGGCCTGGGTCTTGGCGGGGGCGGCGGCACCGGTGACCACGTCCAGGGCCGGGTCGGTGAGGCTGAGCCGGGCCGCCGGGGCGTCGGCGTACCAGGGGATCACCTGGTTGACCACCGGCGGGTCGCCGCCGGGCTTCCAGGTCAGCCGGAACGCGTCGGCGGGCTGCCCGCCGGCCGGCAGCTCGTTGTAGCCGGGCTGCACGGTGCCGATGTCGACCCAGCCGCCGTCGGAGCGGCGCACCGCGACGGTGGCGGTGGCGTGCACGTTCGGGTCGGTGAGCACGGTGAGCCGGTCCAGCGGACGGGCGGCGCCGAGTTCGACGGTGAGCGGCTCGTCCTGCGCGGTGGGCGCCTTGGCGGCGCGGTACGCGGTGTCCGGGTTGCCGTCCAGGACGGCCGCGGCCGAGGAGCCGGGCGCCGCGGCGGGGCCGCCGGAGACGCTGGCCGGGGACTCGTCCGGGGCGGTGACGGTGAACTCGCGCACCGCGACGGCGGTCTTCTGGGCGGCGGTGGCCCGCAGCCGCACCGCCCGCACCACGGTGCCGGGCGGCAGCTGGGCGCTGACCGTCTTCTGGTTTTTCACCACGGCGAGCTGCTGCCAGCCGCCCGCGCCGGTGCTGTACTCCAGGACGCCGTCGCGGATGTAGTCGTCGGCGGCGTTCTGGGCGTCCGGGCCGTTGCCCCAGCCGCCCATCAGCACGGTGACGCCGCTGATCGGCCGGCCCGCGCCGAGGTCCACGCCGACCGAGTCGCCGGGCTGCGGGGGAGCGGAGCTCCAGTAGAAGGTGTCGGCCTGGCCGTCGGTCATCAGCGCGGGCAGGTGGTCGTGCGCGGTGCCCATGCTGCTGGTCGGGGTGACCCCGCCGCTGACCACGCCGGACCAGTTGTCGGCGGCGCGCACGGCCCGGTCCAGGAAGGGCGCGAGCACGCCCGCGCCGATGGTGGCCGGGGCCTGGGCGAGCTGGGAGCGCAGCTGGTTGAGCTGGACCCGGGCCTTCCAGGCGGCCGTGCCGTCGCCGCCGTGCTGGGCCAGCAGCATGTCCAGCGCGGCCTGCCCGGCCAGCCCGTAGTCGCGCAGCGGGCCGAGCCAGGGCCCGGCCTCGGCGGCGAGCTGGGCGGTGGCCTGGGTGCCGGCGAGGGTCTGCTGGGCGCCCGCCATCGCGGCGAAGGCGTCCCGCAGCGGGCCCGCGGCCGCTATCAACTTGGCGAGGTCGGGGGCGGCGCCGGAGGTGGGTTCGGCGTTGGCCCAGAACTGGTCGAGCAGCGGCTGGAGGTAGCCGGACTCCTGCTTGGCCAGCGGCGAGGAGGTGCTGTTGCCGGCCAGCGCGGTGACGGCGGACAGCACCGATCCGGCCGGGGTGGCGGCGGCGCCGGTCGGTCCGGCGAGCGAGCGCACCGCGGCCTGCCAGGAGTCGCCGGGCTTGTAGCCGGCGGGGTTCCAGGCGAAGTCCCCGGCGGTGGCGAGGGCTATCCGGGAGGCCACCGGCTGCTGCATGGCGCCGGTCAGCAGCACCGCGGAGCGGGTCGCCACCTCCGGGTCGCGGCCGGTGTAGGCGCCGAGGAAGAGCCGGTCCGGGCTGGCGTCGTTGACCGGGTAGTTGTCCATGGTGACCAGCGGGTGCCCGTACAGGCTGCCGGTGTCCGAGGTCTGGGCGCCGGTGATCTTCTCCGGGATCACCGCGCCGCCGCTCCAGGCCACCTGCACACCGGCGGGCAGCGCGTCGGCCAGCGCCTTGCGGTACGGCGTGGAGCCCTGCTTGTGGTACTCGGTGGGGACGATCGACAGCGGCGCCAGCCCGGGGTTCTTGGCGATCAGCCGGTCCTGCACCTTCTTGACCAGCGAGGCCTGCGCCTTGGCGGCGGCGGCCGGGCCGCGGCCGTACTCGTCCCGGTCGTCGTCGCAGTGCCACTCGTCGTAGCTGACGTCCAGGAACTGCAGCTGGAACGCGGTGAAGCCGAGCTTGCGCAGCCCGTCCAGCTTGGCGACCAGCGCGTCGACGTCCTTGCCGGAACTGAAGCAGAGGGACTGCCCCGGATCGATCGCGTAGCCGAGGGTGACGTGGTTCTGCCGGGCCCGGTCGCCGAGTTCGCGCAGCTCGGACTGCTGGTTGGCGGGGTAGGCGTCGCGCCAGCGGTTGAGCCGGAACGGGTCGTCACCGGGGGCGTAGAGGTAGAAGTTCTGCTTGGAGCGGCCCAGGAAGTCGACCTGGTCGAGCCGCTGCTGGGCGGTCCACGGGGTGCCGTAGAACGCCTCCGCGGTGCCGCGCGCCGCCGCGCCGCTCGGCCAGTCCCGCAGGGTGACCCCGGGCAGGCCGAGCCCGGCCGCGCCCGGCCCCTGGCCCTGACCGGCGGGTACGGCGGCGAGCAGTTGGCGCAGGCTCTGCGCGGCGTAGAAGGTGCCGGTCGCGTCGGCGCCCGCGAGCACCACCGCGCCGTACGTCCCGCCGCCCTGGGCGGGCAACTGGCCGACGGACAGCACGTAGCCGCCGGGCGGCATGCCCGCGGTCGAGGGTGCCGAGCCGTCCTTGCCGCCGGCCGCGGCGGCCAGCTGGCGCAGCGTCCGGTCGGTCTCGCCGTCGGCGCCCTCGGCGGGGCCGCCGATGTACACCACCAGCGAGCCGGCGGCGGGGGTGCCGCCGTCCGGCTGCGGGGTCACCGCGCTGGCCCCCGCGACGGTCAGCACCTCGCGCACGGCGTCCACCGCGCCACCGTCCACCTTGGGCGCGGTCACCAGCGCCACGGCGGCCGGCACGGTGACGGCCTTGCCCGCCACCGTCTGCTCCTGCGGGTGCGGGAACACCTGCGGGTCGGTCACGCTGCCCAGCGGCGTCTGCGGCGCGGTGCTCACCACGTCCGGCCCGGGCCCGGCCGCGTACGCCGACGAGGGCAGCGGCCCGGCCAGCAGCCCGCCGACGACCGCCGCGGTCACCACCCCGGCGGCGATCCGCACCGCCCGCCGCCCCGGCCGCCGCGCCGCACGCTCCGCCCGTACCGACGCCAGCAACGGCTCCGTCCCCTTGAGATCGGAGATCAGCCGGTCCGCGGTCCGCGGCACCAGCTGACGGCACGTCCGCGCCGTGGCCCGCCGGGCCGCCAACGCCGCCGGATGGTCAAGCACCTCGCGCAACACGGGACTCTGCTCCAACTGCTGCCGCAGCCGCCGCCCGGCCGCAACGGACACACGGGCTTGCACAGGGGCCTCCTCGCCAGGCCTGGACCACAACGGTCGCCACCCCACCAGCTACCCAACCCGGTGTCAACGTCACCGACGGCTATGACGGTTTTGCCCTGTTTGATCCTCTGTCGGGATTGCCCCTGACAACCGTTCGGGCCCGCCCGCCAGGCGGCGGAGCGGGCCCGAGGTGCGGCGCTCAGGACACGGGGTCAGGAACGCGGGGGTGCGGGCTGTACGGCCGTCCGCAGGTTCGGGACGTACCACTGGTGGTTGGGGGCGAGCTGGTCGATCTGGCAGTCCCAGAGCTGGAGCCGGGTGGCGTTGTCCGTGTGCCCGCCCGGCAGGTCGAGACAGCGGCCGGAGGCCGGGTGGTACAGCACCTCGTTCGCGAGCGGGATCCACTTCTGCGCGGCGGTGCCGTCGCAGGTGTGGTACTCCATCTGCGTGCCGTTGCCCGTACCGGCGTTCACCGGCGCCAGGCAGCCGTTCATGACCCGGACGCTGCCGTCACCCCCCAGCGAGAACTGCTGGGCGGGGCTCCCGTTGCAGTCGTAGAGCTGGATCGCGCTGCCGTTGCCGGCCACGGCGCCGTTGAGGTCCACGCACTTGTTGGTGTCGACGCGCGAGCGGATGACGCTCGCGGTGCCCGGCGCGGTCGGTGCCACCGCGAACGGGTAGACGGCGGTGCTGCTGATGCTGCCGTCGAAGGCGTCGCTCGGCTTCGACTGGTACCGGTAGCGGCCCAGCACGAACGGCCCCGACGGCGACGGGCTGGTGCTCGCCCGGTGGTAGCCGGTCGTCGCGAGGACGCCGTCGACGTACAGCGACATCGCGCCGGTGTCCGCGTTGTAGGAGGCGGTGAGCCGGGTCCACACGCCGGGGCGGAAGTAGGCGGAGGCGTTCCTGGTGTCCGTGAAGTCGTACGACCAGGTGTCGTCGTCACTGACCGACAGGCCGAAGGCCCAGAAGCCGTACTTGGCGTCGGCGTACAGGATGAAGTTGCTGCCGTGGACGGTGTCCTGGCTGGCGACGACGCCGCCCTTCGGGCCGGTCTTGGCCCATGTGGAGACCGTGAAGCTCTTCCGGGTGTCCACCACCGGGCGCGACATCGTGACGTTCGACCCGGCCCCGGGGCTGAAGGCACCCACGGTGGCGGCGCGACCGTCAACGGTGTCCCCGACCCAGCTCACGCCTGAGGCCGTTCCGTCGGCCTTCTTCTGGCCGTCCCTGACGGCGTTGCTGCCGTCAGGCGCGGCCAGCCAGTTGCCGATCGGGCGGTTGAGGTTGCCGAGCACGACCGGGTTGGTCTCCAGACCGGTCACCGTCGGGCCGCTGTTGACGTCGGGCGCCTTCGTGCCGACGCCGGCCCAGGCGACCAGCTGGTTGCTGGTGTCGACGGCCCAGAGGTCCGGGACGCCGTCGCCGGTGACGTCACCGTTGGAGCCGACCCTCGGGTAGAGCTTGGCGTCGACGCCGTTGGCCAGCCAGCCCTTGGTGGGCTCGGCGAACGCGGAGGCGTCGAAGGTGCCCTGGGTGCTGCCCTTGCCCAACTGGTAGGAGTGGATGGTGCCGTCCCACTTCGAACGGCCCCAGACGGTGGGGATGTTGGTGCCCTTGGCCGGGCCGGGGGTGATCAGGTCGTAGGAGTCCCAGGCCTGGCTCTGGGAGAGCAGGATGTTCGGACCGTCCAGTTGCCCGACGCTCGATGACAGGGCGAGCCAGAGTCGGCTCTTCTCGACGTAGAGCAGGGACGACCGGGGCAGGCCGGCGGTGACCGTGCCCGGGTTCTTGGGAGTGTCCCCTGTGGGCGAGCCGAACGCCGCGATCTGGGTCACCGACGACCAGTTGCCGCCGTTCCCGTAGTCCGCACACGAGATCGGCGTGCCGTCGGGGAGCGCACAGCTACCGGACTTGGACAGTGGAATCGAGTACTGGCCGTCTAGGTGGGCGGCGTTGGCGTCGTTGGCGTAGAGGTACAGCTCGGCAGCGCCGGGCGAGTGCGCGATCAGGTCATCGACATTCCGCTCGGTGAACGAACCCCGGTGGGTGATCTGGGCCGTGCTCCAGTCCTGATTGTCGGCCGCCCCCGGTGCGGACGCAGGCTTGGTGTTCGGGGCGGCGTACGGGTCGGCGTTCGCGCCGACCAGGCGCAGCGAACCGGTGCCGTCCGGCAGCAGGACGTCGCCCTTGCGGTCGCCGTCGATGTCACCCATGACCGGGTCGCCGGCAGCCGGGTTGCTCGGCACGAAGTAGGTGTAGGCGACCGGCTGGGACATGTTGCCGGCGTTGTCCTGGGTCTGCAGGTACAGGAAGTTGGTCCCCCAGTGCCAGGGGGTGTACTTCAGCTGGAAGCTGCCGTCGCCGTCCATCTTGACGACGTTGCCGCCGTCGTTGCAGTTCCACCCGGTGGCCGCGGCCTGGATCGGGTCGGTGGTCCAGCGGGCGCAGGCCAGGCCGGAGGACCGGCCGCCGGTGGCCGGGGCCGGGTCGGTGCCGGTCAGGGTGAAGACACCCTCCTGGCCGACCAGCTTGGGGTGGCCGCCCAGGGTGCCGGACTCCGGGAAGTCGGTCGACGTGACGCGGGCGGTCGGCGGGGTGCGGTCGATGCGCAGGAAGCACATCGCGGTGTTGTCGCTGTTGAGCGTTCCGTCGCCGGTGCCGGCGAACCAGCCGTACTGGTGACCGTCGATCAGGGATCCGACGCTCACCGAACGACGGCCCGAACTGGAGGCCCAGCCGGTCTCGTAGATCTTCGACGAGCCGTTGTCGTCGTCGTCCCAGATCTTGAAGGTGGTCCAGAGCTGCTCGCCGGTCGGCGACCAGGTGTCCGCGGCCAGGTTGACGTCGGTGTTGATCCCGACCCACCCGGGGTTGTCCCAGGGGTGCGCGGAGCCGGGGGTCTGGCACTGGTCGTACGCCGCGTCGCGGGCGAAGCCCGGAGTCGGACTGGTCCCCGGGCTGCCGATGTGCGGGGCGAAGTCGTAGGTGACGACGATGTGGGGGTTGTTGGCGAACCGCTCGCGGTAGTACTTGTTGCCCTCGTCGTCGGGGGCGAACAGGAACGTCCAGCCACCCCAGTGCTCGCGCGCGGCCTGGGCCATCTGGCTGTAGACGTCGTACTCGACGCCGCCCTCGCCCTTGATCCAGTTCATTCCGACCTTGGCGCAGTTCCCGAGCTCCGGGCAGGGCTGGGCCTTCCACGTCGTCCACTGGTTGATCGGATTGCTGGTTCCCGAGCCGGTCGAGTAGAGGCCCATCGGCGACGGGGTCGAGGGGCTGGACGAGGCCGCGACGGTGGCGTAGAGCTTTGCGCTCTGGACGGCCGAGTCCCAGAAGACCGAGTTCAGGCCGACCTGGAAGTAGGCGCGCTCCTTGCCCTCCTTCGTGCAGCGGTTGTTGGTGTCGATGTAGCCGCAGTAGCCGGCAGCCGGCTTGTCCTGGCCGTACTGGGTGCCGTTGTACTCGGGGGTGTCGGGGTAGGCCGACTGCACCTGGGCCCAGGCCTGGGCGCCGTTGTCGACGCTGGGGTTCCAGCCGGGGTCGATGAACCACGGGCCGGTGCCCTGGCCGAGGACCGAGGCGTCCGGCACCAGGTCGATGCCGCCGCCGCTGACGGTGGTGGCGATCGGCGCGGTCTTCGCATTGGGGCCGGGTGCCTTGCTGCTGGATCCGGTCACGCCGACCGGGGCGTCATCGGTCGCGGCCGGTGCAGCCGCGACCTTGCCCTGGGTCTTCGGCTGGGCCGACGAGGCAGAAGCGGCCGTCGTGGTGGAGTCCCACAGCACCGGTGCCGGTGCCGTGAATCGGGCCTTCCCGGATGCGTCCTCGGCTGTCAGGTTGCCGTTGGCGTCCGCCTTGACGGCCAGCCCGTCGGCGACGGTATCGAGGTGCAGTTTGGTGATCTTCGGGTCGGCCGCCGCCTTCGCACTGCGGACGATCAGGACCTGACGCCAGCCGCCGGCCGGGGTGGCGCTCAACTCCAGGTCGACGTCGGGCAGTACGGACCGGTAGAGCGCGCTGCCGCCGTTGATCTCGGGCTTCGGCAGGTCGAACGGTGCCTTGATCGACAGTTTCCTGCCGTCCGTCGTCGCCATGGTCGCCAGTGGTCCGCTGCCGCCGCCGGAGAACGTGAGCGCGGAGGGGACGGCCGTCGGGGCGAGTGTGCCGTCCGGGTTGGTCCGGAGGGCCGCGTCGACCGGTCGCCAGCTGCCGTCGGCGTTCTTGACCCGCTCCACCACCGGAGTGGCGTCGGTGGCCACAGTGCCGTCCGGGTTGGCGGTGGTCCGACTGCTGCCCGTGGTCAACGCATCGACGACAGTGGGCTTTCCGCTGCTCTTGGCCGTGGCCTGGGCGGCGCGGATCGCGGCGACCTGTACCGCTCGCGGGTCGGAGCCGTCCTTGGCGGGCGGGGTCGGCGTAGCCGGCCAGGAGGGGTCGGCGGGGCCGTGGTTGCGGTCGGCCGGGGCCGCGGCGGCGATGGTCGGCACGGCCAGCAGGCCCGCGCCGAGGGAGAGCGCGGCGGTGCAGGCGAGCGGAAGGAGGGCCGCGCCGAATATCCGGTTTCGTATGTTCCGTCTGCGAGTTGAGGGTGCTGTGAGCTGTGGCCTCGGCATGAAGAACCCGTCGTCGATGGTGATGTGAGCAGGGGTCAGGCGCACGCTGCCTTCACATTTCGTGCGCTGTCAAAGCTTTTTGTCGACAAGGTGTCCGAGTTGTCGGGGGTGGTGGCACATTGCTCTCCGTGTGATGTTCGCCACCTCTTGTGATTTTAATATTTCCCTACCTTCGATTGGTCGTGTGCCCCTAAGGTGCCGTGGGCCTGGGCCGTTGGGGTCGGTCCGATCAAAGGCTTGGCAATCTGTGGGGGATCAGGTGTCTCGTCGCTTCCGGCTGTTCAACCGTTCGCGCAGTTCGCGACTGGCCACCGTGGCCGCTCTGGCCGTCTGCATGTCCGTGGTGACGCTCCCTTCGGTTCAAGCAGTCGCCAAGACCGCCATGCCGCCCGAGGTCTGGGTGCCGCCGAACACTCCGGTGCCGGACGCCCGGCCGGTGAAGGGCACCAACGGCAAGGCCGCAGGGCACACCCCGGACCCAGGCAAGAAGTGGTCGCCACCAGCGGACTCCAGTCCACCGTCAGGGACAGCCACCGCCGTGCTCGGCGGTGCCGGCGCCAGCAAGGCAGCCATGGCCCCGTCCGCCGTCCCCGGGAAGCCGGTCCAGGCCGGCTCGCTGCCGGTCTGGATCGCGTCGCCCGCTACCGCCGGCGCCGCCCCCCGGATCGCGGCGGCGGCCCCGGTGGGCGACGGCGCCGCCGCGACCCTCCAGGTCGACCTGGCCGACCAGGGCCGGACCAAGGCCGCAGGCGTCAACGGCGCCCTGCTCGCCCTCACCGACACCGGTGAGGGCGGTCGGGCCGGCCGGGTCCAGGTCGGGATCGACATCCAGGCCTGGGCGAAGAACGCGGGCGCCGACTGGGCATCGCGGGCCCGGATCGTGCAGCTGCCCGGGTGTGCGCTGACCACCCCCGGCGCCGCGGGCTGCACCACCCGCACCCTGGTGCCGTCCCAGCGCGACGCGGCCACCGGCCGCCTGACGGCCGAGGTCGAGCTCCCGCAGGCCGCCGCCACCAAGTCCACCGCCAAGTCGTTCTCCGCCGGCGCGTTCGAAAGCCCGGCGGCAGCACCCGCCCCGTCCGTGGCGATCGCCGTCGAGGCGGAGGCCAAGGGCAGCGGCGGTGACTTCACCGCTTCGCCGATCACCCCGTCCGCCTCCTGGCAGGCGGGCGCCAACGCCGGCAACTTCACCTACGGCTACACCGTCGAGCTGCCGTCCGCGCTGGCCGGTGCGGCGCCCGCCGTGTCGCTGGGCTACGACTCCTCCGCGGTGGACGGCAAGACCGCCTCCACCAACGCCCAGCCGTCCTGGATCGGCGACGGCTGGGAGTGGCACCCGGGTTCCATCGTCCGCGGCTACAAGAGCTGCAAGGACGCCGGGGTCGAAGGCTCCGGCGACCAGTGCTGGGGCGGTGACCTGCTCCAGCTCTCGCTCGCGGGCCACGCGGGCCAGCTGGTCAAGGACGACAAGTCCTGCGAGTGGCACCTCCAGGGTGAGGACGGCACCAAGGTCGAGCGGCTGACCGGCCAGAGCAACGGCGCCTGGAACGGCGAGGCCTGGCGGATCACCACCGGCGACGGCACCCAGTACTACTTCGGCGCCAATCACCTGCCCGGTGGCGACGGCAGCGACCAGGCCAGCAACTCGGTCTCCACCGTGCCGATCTACTGGCCCGGTGGCCAGGACCCGTGCCTCAAGGACGGCTCACCGGCCGCCAAGTCCTGGAACCAGATGGGCTGGCAGTGGTCGCTGGACTACGTCGTCGACCCGCACCAGAACCTGATCACCTACCGGTACGACCAGGAGCAGAACTACTACGTCCAGGGCGGCGGCCAGAACAACGGCACCGGCCCCCGGACCCAGTACCAGCGCGCCAGCTACCCGACCTGGGTCGGCTACGGCCAGCGCCTGCCCGACCAGATCGCCGCCAAGGGCAAGGCCAACCCGGCCGCCCAGGTGTGGTTCCGCACTGCGGAGCGCTGCCTGCCGGACAGCGCCTTCTCCTGCGACCCGTCCCAGCGGAACAAGGCCAACGCCAAGCGCTGGCCGGACACTCCGATCGACCAGAACTGCGACGCGACCGGCGACTGCACCGTCTCCTCGCCCACCTTCTGGACCACCAAGCGGCTCACCAGGATCGACACCGAGGTCTGGGCCGGCAGCTCCTACCGCCCGGTCGACTCCTTCGCTCTCAACCAGTCCTTCCAGGACCCGGGCGACGGCACCTCGCCGTCGCTGTGGCTCGACTCCGTCCAGCGCACCGGCAGCAACAACCGCACGCCCATCACCCTGCCGGCGGTGTCCTTCCAGCCTCAGCAGATCGCCAACCGCGTCCAGGGCAAGATCGTCCGCCCGGACGGCACCTCGGCCTCGATCGAGCCGTACAACCGCCCGCGCATCCAGAAGATCACCACCGAGACCGGCGGTCTGATCAACGTCGTCTACCGCCCCGCCGAATGCTCCCGGGAGCCCGGCGGCACGATGCCGGCGTCCGAGGACAGCAACACGATGGCCTGCATGCCGGTCAAGTGGTACCTGCCCGGCCAGAGCGACCCGGATCCGGTCAACGACTGGTTCAACAAGATCATCGTGCAGTCGGTGACCCAGGAGGACGCGGTTGCCGGCGGCAACCCGATCGTCGTGACCAACTACGTCTACGGCGGCGGTGCGGCCTGGCACCGCAACGACTCCGAGATGCCCAACCCCAAGGCCCGCACCTGGGACCAGTTCCGCGGCTACGCCACGGTCACCACCCTCACCGGTAGCGGCAGCGACATCGAGGCGCCGCGCACCAAGTCGGTGGCCACCTTCCTGCGCGGCATGGACGGCGACGTCCTCGCCGACGGGTCCACCCGCCAGGTGAGCGTGAAGGACGTCAACGGCGGCAGTATCAAGGACGAGAACGTCCTGGCCGGCTATGTCCGTGACTCCGCCGACTACAACGGCGAGAACGGCGAACTCCTCTCCACCACAGTCTCCGACCCATGGATCGGACCTGTCACGGCCACCCGCAACCAGTCCGGCGGCATGCCCGCCATCACCGCCCGGGCCGTCAACTCCCTCAAGGTGACCAACCGGGAGAAGCTGGCCAACGGCTGGCGCACCCGCGAGCGCTCCACCACGTACGACTCGACACCGTTCGCTCGCCCGCTGACGGTTTCCGACAACGGCGACCTGGCCCACCCCGAGCAACTGCTCTGCACTTCCTTCGAGTACGCCACCGGCCCCGGCAACGCCCCGACCCAACTCGCCTCGCGCACCGTGGTCCTCAAGGGCGCCTGTGGTCAGACCCCGACCAAGGACAACACGGTCGCGGACACCCGGGCGTACTTCGACGGCCTGCCGCTCGGTACGGCCGGCGCCAAGTCGGAGCAGACGTCGACCGAGGTCCTGGAGCGCTACGACGCCAACGGTCAGCCGGTCTACCGGACCACCGCCCGGGCGAGCTTCGACGCCTACGGCCGTGTCACCAGCACCGTCGACCCGACCCGCACCGACGCCACCCACCCGACCGGTGCCGAGACCAAGACCGCTTACTCCCCGGCCACCGGACAGCTGCCGACCCAGGTCACCCACACCAACCCGATGGGCTGGCAGACCGTCAGCACCCTGGACGTCGGCCGCGGATCGCCACTGAAGATCAAGGACGAGAACGGCCGGATCAGCGAGCAGGACTTCGACGCCCTCGGCCGAGGGATCGCCGCCTGGAGCCCCGGCAACGACCGGACGAAGAATCCGGGCCGCCCGAACCGTAAGATCTCGTACTCGGTCAACGGCACCAACGCACCGTCCCAGGTGCTCAGCCAGGCGCTGATGGGTGACCTGAAGACCTACACCTCCAGCTTCACCATCTACGACGGTCTCGGCCGTGTCCGCCAGACCCAGGCCAGCACCCCCTCGGGCGCCACCGGCCGCATGATCACCGACGCGCTGTTCGACTCGCACGGCTGGCAGACCAAGACCAGCGCCGCCTACTACAACGACCAGGCACAGCCCAGCGGTCAGCTCTTCCTGCCCAACGGCGGGGTGCAGCCGGACGGCAAGATCCCCGCTCAGACCGTCCAGAAGTTCGACGGCACGGGCCGCACCGTGGACTCGATCTTCCAGTCGTACGGCGTGGAGCAGTGGCGCACCCACACCGACTTCGTCGGCGCCGACGAGGTTCGCACCACCCCGCCTGCCGGCGGCTTCGCTTCGGCGACCGTCAAGGACGCCCGCGGCAACACCGTGGCGCTGCGTCAGTACAAGTCCAACACCCCGAGCGGTGCTTACGACGAGACCACCTACGGCTATTCGCCCGAAGGCAAGGAGCTCTGGCGCAAGGACGCGGCCGGCAACACGTGGTCGTACGAGTACGACCTGCTCGGCCGGCCGGTGAAGTCCAGTGACCCGGATTCGGGTACCGGAACGACGTCCTACGACGACAGCAAGAACCTGACCACCGCCACGGACTCGCGCGGCAAGAGCGCGACCACGGTCACCGACCTGCTCGGCCGCACCGTCGCGGCCTACGAGGGAACGGCGGTCGATCCGGCCAAGCAGGTCGCCGGTTGGACCTTCGACACCCTCGCCCTGGGCAAGCCGACCTCCTCCACCCGCTATGTCGGTGGGGCGAGCGGAGCCGCCTACAAGTCGGAGATCACCGGCTATGACATCGGCTACCGCGAGACGGGCTCCAAGACCACCATCCCGGCGGCCGAGGGCAAGCTCGCGGGCGTCTACCAGAGCGACAGCACCTACAACGAGGCCGGCCGTCTGACGAGCACGGTGATGCCCGGAGTGCCGGCGGCGAACCTGGGGCGCGAGACGCTCAAGTTCACCATCGACACCGGTGGGCAACTGGTAGGGCTGAGCGGCGCCTTCGGGTTCGACCCATCCACCACGTATATGGCTGACGTCCGGTACGACCCCTATGGCAGGCCGTACCGGACCACGGTGGGCGGCGCAGGAGTCCAGGTCGTCGCCACGATGGTGATCGACGACGCCACGGGCAGGGTCACCCGCTCCATCCTCGACAAGCAGACTGCCGAGACCGCCCACGTCGACTCGGTCGACTACACCTACAACCCGCTGGGCCAGGTCACCTCGGCCCGCGACGCCCAGGACGGTGCCGTCGCCGACCTGCAGTGCTTCACCCACGACTACCTCGGCCGCCTCACGCAGGCCTGGACCGACACCGGCACCCAGACCACCAAGCCGCAGCCGAGCGTGCCGGGCGTCGGCACCTGCACCAACAGCGACGGCCCGTCCGTCGATGGTGGTCAGCCGAGCGTCGGCGGTCCGGCCCCGTACTGGCAGCAGTACGAGTACGACCTCATCGGCAACCGCACCAAGCTGGTCCAGAAGGACGTCACCGGCGACGCCACCAAGGACGTCACCACCACCCAGACCTTCGGCACCGGCCCCAACGCCCCCTCCACCGACCCGAAGACGGGTGGCGGCACGGGCGGTCCGCACGCGCTGATGAAGTCCACCCGGACGGGCCCGGCCGGCACCGCGGTGACCTCCTACACCTATGACGCGGCGGGCAACACCACCGCGATCACCGACACCCCCGGCACCAGGACACTGACCTGGAACGCCCAGGGCAAGCTCGACCAGATCACCGGCACCGGCGAGAACGGCGCCACCAGCTACCTGTACGACGTGTCGGGCAACCAGCTGATCCGCCGCGACCTCGGCAAGACCACGCTCAACCTGGGCGCGGACCAGATCACCCTGGACACCAACTCCGGAGTAGTTACCGACGTCCGCAGCTACGCGGCCTCCAACGGCCTCTCCATCACCCGCACCACCACCAGCAGCGGAACGTCCGCGCTCGCCTACCAGAGCTCGGACCCGCACGGCACCAACGGTGTCCAGCTCGACTCGGCGACGCTCGCCCACGTCCGCCGCCCCACCGACCCCTTCGGCAACGACCGCGGCACCCAGCCCGCCGAGGGCGTCTGGGCCGGCGACAAGGGCTTCGTCGGCGGCACCAAGGAGAAGGCCACCGGCTTCACCCTCCTCGGCGCCCGCGAGTACGACCCCAACACTGGTCGCTTCATCAGCCCCGACCCCATCACCGACCCCGGCGACCCCCAGCAGTGGAACGCCTACGCGTACGCCAACAACAGCCCGATCAACAAGTCGGACGCCAACGGCCTGAGGCCCACCTGCGACACCCCGGCCGAATGCCAGGGCCTCGCGGACGAGCGGGACAACGGCCACGGCTACTCCTACATCACCAAGGCGACCGTGCAGCCGCCGCCCACGGCGGAGGAACAGACTGCGGTGCACGCGGCCTTCGAGGCGCAGAAGAACCTCAACGAGACCAAGCACAAGCGCGATGAGCTCGTGCACAAGGTGGTCGACATCGTCGGCGACCTGATCGGCTTCAACGACGCCCGTGACTGCTTCACCAAGGGCGACGTGATGGCCTGCATCAACACGGCTCTCAACGTGGTGCCCTGGGGCAAGATCTTCAAGGCCATCAAGGTCGGCATCGAGGCCCTCAAGATCTACAAGGAGATCAGCCGGGTCTACGACGCCATCAGGGGCGGCGAACGCGCCGCGAGGGAAGCCGAAGCGGCCCTGGTCACCGCCAGGACAGCCGCATCCGAGGCCCGCGCGGCCGAAGCAGCAGCAGTCAAGGCAGCCGAAGAAAAAGCAGCAAAAGAAACAGCAACCGACGCGGCAGGCACCGAAGCAAAACCAAGCAGGGCTGAGGCGGATTCATCCCCGAGCCCCGAAAAGTGCAACAGCTTCCCGGCAGCGACCCTGGTCCTGATGGCGGACGGCACCACGAAGGCCATCGGCGACGTGCACGACGGCGACGTCGTCGTGGCAACCGATCCCCAGACCGGCGAAACCCGCCCTGAAACCGTCACCGCCACCGTCACCACCCCTGACGACAAGGACTTCACCGACCTCACCCTCACCGACGACGCCAGCCCCCGCGGCCCCCCGTCCGCCGACCAGGCGAAGATCACCTCCACTCACCACCACCCCTACTGGAGCGAGACCCGCCAGCAGTGGGTCGACGCCGGCGACCTCACCCCGGGCGAGAAGCTCCGCCAGCCCGACGGCACGACCCGCACCATCGAGTCCGTCCGCAACTACCCCTACGCCGTCACCACGCACAACCTCACCGTCGATCAGCTCCACACGTACTATGTCGCTGCTGGTAGTTCATCAGTGCTGGTACACAACTGCCCCCCAAACGTTGATTACGGCACGATTGACGCGGAAGGGCGCCGCTCCGGCGTTATTGCTGAAGTGACCCCAGCGACGACCAAGGGAACTAAAGCGCGACAGCGCATCCAGCCTCCGGGTTTTGGTGGGCAGGCTGCCGGTCATTCTCGTGGGCATCTTCTGCCCAGCTCTATGGGTGGAGCCGGCAACGTCGAAAGCAATTTCATTACCACGCTTGAAGCGATTGATAACGGTCCAATGAATGAGTTTGAGAAATTGATTGCGGCGCATGTGGCGAAGGGAAATGACATTATCTATGCGGCTACGCCACACTACCGCCCGGGTAGTAACATTGCGCATGCGCTAACGATCGAGGCTGTGGATGACTCGGGATGGTTCATGTCCGCTACGTTCAAGGTGTTGTAGGTGATCTGGGTGCCCCATTCGATGCTTCGGCAGATCCTTCCGCCCGATTGCTGCGACGGTGAGGGGGGAGGTTCCTCAAAGGTTTACGGTTCTATTCCTGGTGAATACTCCTCGATCCTAACGTCCTATGGTCCGGGCTGTTTTAGTGGGTTTCTCTGGGTCTATGGAGTCTGCTCGGAGAACAAGTATCTAAATCTCGCGTGGCGTACCGAGAATACGCGACGGGTGCTTCATGCTCACCCCGAATGGCCCGCCTGTAGGAGGATTTCCGCCCTAGGAGTGCGGATTGATGACATTATTTGCTGGGGGGGGACTGATAATGGAGATATCTTGATCTGGATTCCACCGGATCGCGAATATGGGTGGCGTACGCTTATTATTGATGGGGGCGATGGAGAGTGGTTCGAATCGGACGTTCCGCCGGAGGATCTAATTCTTCAGTTGATCTCTGGAGAAGTGGCATGCCCGATATTTCCGGATGACTTTCCAGTGGTGGCCGGTGTCTCGTATAGTCGAAACCCGTACGTCTGAGAATCTTCCGCGCTTTCGGGGGAACGGATGTGGCTGGGATGTTGCTGGTGAGCGCCGCCACCGCCCGTACTCGTGTCGCACAGCGTGCTCGACCCGTCACCCGGGTAGGACTTGGGAGTCCTGACCAGGCGTTGCCGAGACATCGCAGGAGCCGCGAGTGGCCGCTTACCACGACAGTGACGGAGCCGACGGGCTGAAGGTCCCGACGCAGGACGCGCCGCCGCCGCCCGCCGAACTGCTGGCGCTGGCCCAGGCGTACGGGGTGGACACCCGGTACCCGGGGGCGGGCGGGCAGGCGGTGGGGGCGCGGACGCTGGTCGCCGTGCTGGCGGCACTCGGCGTGGCGGCGGGGTCGCCGGAGGAGGTGCGGGAGGCGCTGGAGCGCCACCGTGCCGAGCAGCAGGCCCGGTTGCTGCCGCCCTGCATCGTCGTGCGGCAGGGCCGCCGCACCGCGCTGGACGTCCCGGCCGATGCCCGGCTGCACATCGAGCTGGAGGACGGCGGCAGTTGGCAGCTGCCCCGCGGCCACTCGCACTGGCTCCCCGCCGACCTCCCGCTCGGCCGCCACACCCTCACGGCGGAGACGACCGACAAAGAGGAGCGGGCCCCCCTCATCGTCGCCCCGAACCAGCTTCCCCGACTCCCCGGCCGCAGCTGGGGTTTCCTCACCCAGCTCTACTCCGTCCTCTCCTCCCGCTCCTGGGGCATGGGCGACCTCGGGGACCTCGCCGAACTCGCCCAGTGGGCCGGCGCCGAACTCGGCGCGGGCTTCGTCCAGATCAACCCACTCCACCAAGCCCTCCCCGCGGCCCCCGGCACCCCCTCCGACCCGTCCCCCTACCGCCCCTCCTCCCGCCGCTTCGCCGACCCGGTGCACCTGCGGATCGAGGCCGTCCCCGAGTACGCCTACCTGACGCCGGAACAGCGGACGGCAGCGGACGACCTCACCCGCCGCGCAGCACGCCTCCGCGACGAAGTCCTCGCCCACGACGGCCTGGTCGACCGCGACGCCGTCTGGGCCCTCAAGCGCGAAGCCCTCCACCTCCTCCACGACGTCCCGCGCGGCCCCGGCCGCCAGGCCGCCTACGAGGCGTACCGGCGCTGCGAGGGGGAGTGGCTGCGCCGGCACGCCCTCTGGAACGCGATCGCCGAGGCGCACGGCGCCGACTGGCACCACTGGCCGAAGGGCCTGCGTCACCCGAACGGCCCACACGTCGAGCAAGCAGCCAAAGAACTCGAAGAGCAGGCCGAATTCCACCGCTGGCTCGCCTGGCAGGTCGACCAGCAGCTCGCCGCCGCCCAGCGCGCCGCCCGCGACGCCGGCATGCCGGTCGGCCTGATCCACGACCTCGCCGTCGGCGTCCACCCGGACGGCGCCGACGCCTGGGCGCTCCAGGACGTACTGGCCGGCGGCATCTCGACCGGCGCCCCGCCGGACGCCTTCAACGCCCACGGCCAGGACTGGGGCCTGCCGCCCTGGCGCCCGGACACCCTGGCGAGGACCGGCTACGCCCCGTACGCGGAACTCCTGCGAGCGGCGGTCCGGCACGCCGGAGCCCTCCGGATCGACCACGTGATGGGCCTCTTCCGTCTCTGGTGGGTCCCGAACGGCCACCCGCCCACCGAGGGCGCCTACGTCCGCTACGACGCCGAGGCGATGCTCGGGGTGCTCGCGCTGGAGGCGCACCGGGCCGGCACCGCGGTGATCGGCGAGGACCTGGGGACCGTCGAGCCGGGCGTACGCGAGGAGCTGGCCGCCCGCGGCATCCTCGGCACCTCGGTCCTCTGGTTCGAACGGGACTGGAACGCCGGTGGACGGGTCCTGCCCCCCGACCGCTGGCGCCCCGGCTGCCTGGCCACCCTCACCACCCACGACCTGCCGAGCACCGCCGCCCGGCTCTCCGGCGAGCACGTCGAGCTGCGCCACCGGCTCGGCCTGCTGGCCCGCCCGCTGCCGGAGGAGCAGCAGGAGGCGGCCGACGAGCTGGCCGACTGGCGGGCCGAGCTGACGGCCCTGGGCCTGCTCGCCCCCGACGAGCCCCTCTCCATGCCCGTCCTCTACCGCTTCCTCAGCCGGACCCCGGCCGAACTGGTCGGCCTCTGGCTGCCCGACCTGGTCGGCGACCCGCGCCCGCAGAACCTGCCCGGCACCTGGGACCAGTACCCGAACTGGCGCCTGCCGGTCGCCGACGGCGCGGGCGACCCGGTCACCCTGGACCGCCTCGCCGCCATCCCCGCCGCCCGCCTGCTCGCCCACCTCCTGGCCCCGCCCAGCCCCCACCCCTCCGGCCCCGGAATCCACAAGCGGAACCCACAGCACCACCCCGACGCGCGCCCTCCCGTAAGCGGCGGGTAAGTTGGAAACGTGGACAAGAGGAACGCTTTGCGAGCCGGCGCGGTCTCCGCAACGGTCACGCTGATGATGCTGCTGTCGTCGCCCGCCATGGCCCTCACCAGGGACGACGGCGACGACCCGGGTGCCGGCCTGGGCGTCGGCCAGACCATCGGCCTGTACGTGCTGATCCCGCTGGCCGCGTTCGTCGTCATCGCGGCCCTCGCCGGTCTGCCGTACGGCAAGAAGAAGAAGTAACCGCCGCGTCCGCCCAGGACACGCAACCGGTCCACCAGGACCCGCAGGACCCGCACAACCCCGAAGGGGCGCCGGACGATCCGTCCGGCGCCCCTTCAGGCGTTCATCAGCGGTAGGAGGTCACCGGCTCCCGGCGGCCTTGTCCACCGCCTGGGCCTTGAGCGCCCGCTCGATCCCGGCCCGCGACTCGACGACCTGACGCCGCAGCGCCGGCGCCGGCTCGGCCGAGGCCAGCCACTCGTCAGTCGCGTCCAGCGTCGCCTGGGAAACCTGGAGCGCCGGGTACAGCCCGACGATGATCTGCTGCGAGATCTCGTGGCTGCGGGTCTCCCAGATGCCCTTGACCACGGCGAAGTACTTCTCCGCGTACGGCGCCAGCAGCTCCCGCTGGTCCGACTGCTGGAAGCCCGCGATGACGGCCTCCTGCACGTAGTTGGTGAGCTTGTCCGACTCCACCACCGCGGCCCAGGCCTCGGCCTTGGCCGCCGCGGTCGGGCGAGAGGACCGGCAGCTGGCCGCGTGCTCCTGACCGGCCGCCGTGTTGTCCCGCTCCAGCTCCGCCACGATCAGGGATTCATCCGCCCGCCCGGTGGCGGAGAGCCGGGACAGCAGGGTCCAGCGCAGCTCGGTGTCCACCGCCAGGCCCTTGAGCTCGACGGAGCCGTCCAGCAGCCCGGCCAGCAGGTCCAGCTGACCGTCCGTACGGGCGACCGAGGCGAGGGTGCGGGCCCAGGCCAGCTGGTGGTCGCTGCCGGGCTCGGCGGCGCGCAGGTGCTCCTCGGCGGCGGCGGCCCAGCGGCCGAGGCCCTCCTCACGCCAGTCCGGGTCGGCGTAGGCGTCCAGGGCCAGCTTGACCTGACGCTGGACGGACTGCACCACGCCGATGTCGCTCTCCCGGCCGAGGCCGGACAGCGCCAGCGCCACGTAGTCGCGGGCGGCCAGCTCGCCGTCGCGGGTCATGTCCCAGGCGGAGGCCCAGCACAGCGCGCGCGGCAGCGAGTCGGTGAAGCCGCCGAGGTGCTCGGTGACGACGGCCAGCGAGTCCTCGTCCAGCCGGATCTTGGTGTACGTCAGGTCGTCGTCGTTGAGCAGCACGACGGCCGGACGGTGCCGACCGACCAGCTCCGGCACCTCGGTGCGCGGGCCGTCGACGTCCAGCTCGATCCGCTCCGTCCGCACCAGCGAACCGTCCACCAGCTCGTAGAACCCGATGGCGATCCGGTGCGGGCGCAGCACGGCTTCGCCCTTGGCACCGGCCGGCAGCGCGGGCGCCTCCTGCAGCACCGCGAACGACTCGATCTCACCGTCCGTGTTCAGTACCACCGACGGCCGCAGCACGTTGATGCCGGCCGTCTCCAGCCACGCCTTCGACCACGCCTTCAGGTCGCGCCCGCTGGCCTCCTCCAGCGCCCCGAGCAGGTCGCTGAGCCGGGTGTTGCCCCAGGCGTGGCGCTTGAAGTACGCCCGGACGCCCTCGAAGAAGGCGTCCTGGCCGACGTACGCCACCAGCTGCTTGAGCACCGAGGCGCCCTTGGCGTAGGTGATGCCGTCGAAGTTGACCTGGACGTCCTCCAGGTCGTTGATGTCCGCCATGATCGGGTGGGTGGACGGCAGTTGGTCCTGCCGGTAGGCCCAGGTCTTCATCTGGTTGGCGAACGTGGTCCAGGAGTGCGGCCACTTGGAGCCGGGGGCCTCGGCCTGGCAGACCGCCTCGGCGAAGGTCGCGAAGGACTCGTTGAGCCAGAGGTCGTTCCACCACTCCATGGTGACGAGGTCGCCGAACCACATGTGGGCGAGCTCGTGCAGGATCGTCGCGGCGCGCGCCTCGTACGCGGCGTCGGTGACCTTGGAGCGGAACACGTACTGGTCGCGCAGGGTGACGGCGCCCGCGTTCTCCATCGCGCCGGCGTTGAACTCCGGGACGAAGAGCTGGTCGTACTTGGGGAACGGGTACGGGTAGTCGAACTTCGCCTGGAAGTAGTCGAAGCCCTGCTTGGTGACCTCGAAGATCGCGTCGGCGTCCAGGTACTCGCGCAGCGAGGGGCGGCAGTAGACGGCCAGCGGCACGCGCTGCTCGCCGTTCTCGTAGGTGTCGAAGACCCCCACGTACGGGCCGGCGATCAGCGCGGTGATGTAGCTGGAGATCCGGCCGGTGGGCTCGAACTTCCAGACCTGGGTGGCGCCTTCGCCGACCGGCTCGGGGGTGGGCGAGTTGGAGACCACGGCCCAGCCGGTGGGGGCGGTCACGGTGAACGCGAACGTGGCCTTCAGATCGGGCTGTTCGAAGTTGGCGAAGACCCGCCGGGCGTCCGGCACCTCGAACTGGGTGTACAGGTAGGTCTCGCCGTCGACCGGGTCGACGAACCGGTGCAGACCCTCACCGGTGTTGCTGTAGGCGCAGTCGGCGACCACCCGCAGCTCGTTCTCGGCCGCCAGGCCGGGCAGCGGGATGCGGCTGTCGGCGAAGCTCGCCGGGTCGAGCGCCGCGCCGTTGAGGGTGATCTCCTCGACGCCGGGGGCGACGAGGTCGATGAAGCTGTCGGCGCCGGGGGTCGTGGCGGTGAACCGGACCACGGTCGTGGACCGGAAGGTGCCGCCGTCGCGGGCCGAGCCGAGGTCGAGCTCGATGTCGTACGCGTCCACCCGGATGAGGTCGGCCCGGGTGCGGGCCTCTTCGCGGGTCAGGTTGGTGCCGGGCACTCGCTGCACTCCTTCGTCAGGCTGATGGATCGAATCCTCGCATGCCCGACGGGCGGCCCGACCCGATAGGACGAAGGCGGGGCGGGCCGGGCCACCGGCCCGTTCCCGCCCCGCCCTCAGCCGTCGGAGCGCGTCACTTCCGCCACTTGGTCAGCGGACCGTCGGTGCTGGTGTAACGGCGGAACGCGTACACCGCGTTGCCGTCGTCCGAGACGAAGTACACCGAGGTGCTGGAGCTGATGTCGAACTTCCCGTTCGCGTTCGCCACGGTGCCGATGTCGGTCATCGACCCGTCGGTCGGCGAGAGCGTCACCAGCCGGGAGGGCTTGTCGTAGCCCTGCGAGACCACGGCCCGGACCTTTCCGTCCTTGTCGGTGCCGGTGACGATCCGGATGTCGCTGCCGCTGGTGGTGCCCGGGCTGGCCACCCACAGGCGCTTGCCGGTGTTCAGGTCGTAGGCGTTGATGGCCGGATTGGACGGGTTGACCTGGACGTACAGGGTGCTGCCGCTCACCACGTTGCGGGTGAACGCGGTGTCCTGGCCGGACAGGCGCAGGCTGTCCGCGCCGGGCTCCTTGACGGACATCTGGTTGCCCGGCTTGTTGTCCTTGTCGAACGGCAGGATGTAGTCGCCGTTCGGGCTGTTGGTGATCAGCAGGACCAGCGGCTTGTCCTGGATGACCGAGTCGACCTGCTCGATGGTGCCGGTCAGGGTGATCGGGGTGCTCGCGGGCTTGCCGGAGTCGGCGTTCACGATGACCAGCTGCGACTTCGGGCCGCTGGTCATGTAGCAGCGGTCGCTGATCGCGATCTGGTTGCCGGCGGCGCGGGCCCGCATGGTGCAGTCCTTGTCGCGCGGCTGGTACTGCCAGGCGGGCTGGCCGGTGGCGATGTTCAGCCCGGCCACCGCGTTGCCGCCGACCGCGACCACGTTGTCGGTGACGCTCAGGGTCGGCTGGGACAGCCGGTCGGCGGTGGCCTTGACGGTCCACAGCAGCTTGCCCTGGGTGAGGTCGACCGCGCCGACGGTGGAGCAGTCGTAGTCACCGGTGTTGAAGGCGACGGCCGCGATGTTCTTGGAGTTGGAGGTGTACGAGGCGCTGCACACCTCCTTGCTGCCGGACGGCACCGGGATGTTCCAGGCGGGCTTGCCGTCGGTCAGGTTGTAGGCCTTGACGCCGTCGCTGTCGACGCGGACGGCGTACTTGTCGGTGCCCCAGATGCCGAGCAACTGGTTGGAGGCGTCCGTGTTGGACGGCGTCGGGGCGTTCCACGCGACGTTGAACGTGGCCTTGCCGCCGGTGTTGTTGTCCGGCGTCGGGTTGACGGTGTTCCCACCGTTGTTACCGCCGACGGTGCTGGAGCCGCTCGAGTTCGCCACCGGCCCGGGCCCCGGGTCCGGCTTGGGGTCGTTCGGCTTGAGCAGCACGACCAGCCCGATCACGATCGCGATCGCCAGCACACCGCCGATGATCCCGCCCCACAGCATCACGGGGTTGCGCTGCTTGGGCGGCACCGGCACCGGCGCACCCGGGTAGGCGTACCCGCCCTGCTGCGGGTACTCGTACCCGCCGGTGGCGTACCCCTGGGCGGCGTCCGGCGCGGCGTAACCGCCGTTCACCGGGTCGTACGGACCGATCGGCGCACCGGCCGGCGGCGGCGGAGCCTGGGCGGGGATGCCGGGCGCCGTCGGCGCGTACGCCCCGTAGTCCACACCCCCCACCGGCGGCTGCGCGGGCGGCGCCGGCGGCTGGGCCGGAGGCGGCGGCGGGCTGGCGGGCGCGCCCTGCCCCGGCACCGCCGAGCCGTCCAGCTGAGTCATCTGATCCGCAACGGCGGCTGGGTCGACGCCACCCGCCGGGCGCCCGAACGAGACCCCCCGGTTGTCCTGCGGGCCGCTGCCCGGTGCTGCGCCTGCCCCCGGCGTAGGGTGATCCCCTGCCATCTGATACCCCGTCATGTCTGGATGCGTCCCCCTGCCGAAACCGTCCACGGTTCCGGTGGGACGGCTGAGATTGGGCACCATGCTAGTGGCGGGCGGTTTCAGGCCGCCGCCAGGACCGCCGAACCCCGCCCCCACACCCCCTGGCCACGCAACACCTTCACCCCCCACCCACCCCACCCCCACGCCCCACGCGCCCCCACCCACCCCACCCCCACGCCCACCCACCCACTCACGCCCACCCACCCACTCACGCCCACCCACCCACTCACGCCCACCCCCACCTCCCCCCTCCCCCTCCCCCCTCCCCCTCCCCCTCCCACCCGATCCAGGCGAGAGGGACGCGCTGCGGGAGGGGGCGGTGGAGGGGGTGGGTGCGGAGAGGGGCGTGACG
>NZ_JBHXEG010000036.1:0-75051 GCF_042724935.1 Kitasatospora sp. NPDC127060 | reverse complement strand
GCTCCCGCCCGGTGCCGGGCGGGAGCAGGGTCAGGGACGGCTCCTCAAGGTGCGTCGCCCCAGGGCCTGGCGTCAGTTGCTGTGGGGGTGGGCGAGGCTGGCGGGACTGAGGATCTCGCCGAGCTGCGCCTGGGTGAGCAGGCCGCGGCGCAGCACCAGGTCGCGGACCGGGATCCCGCTGACCAGCGCCTCCTGGGCGATGCTGGTGGCGTTCTCGTAGCCGATGTGCGGGTTGAGCGCGGTGACCAGGCCGATCGAGCGGGCGACCTGCTCGGCCAGGTGGTCGCGGTTGGCGGTGATGCCGGTGACGCAGCGCTCGGCGAGGGTCAGGCAGCCGGCCCGCAGGTGGGTGAGGCTCTTCAGCAGGCTGTGGGCGATGATCGGCTCGAAGGCGTTGAGCTGGAGCTGCCCGGCCTCCGCCGCGAAGGTGACGGTCAGGTCGTTGCCGATCACCTCGAAGGCGATCTGGTTGACCACCTCGGGGATCACCGGGTTGACCTTGCCCGGCATGATGCTCGAACCCGCCTGCACCGCGGGCAGGTTGATCTCTCCGAGGCCGGTGCGCGGGCCGGAGGAGAGCAGCCGCAGGTCGTTGCAGGTCTTGGACAGCTTGACGGCGACCCGCTTGAGCACCCCGGACAGCTGGACGAACGCGCCGGCGTCCTGGGTCGCCTCGACCAGGTCGCCGGCGACCTCCAGGGGGATCCCGGTGATCGCCCCGAGGTGGGCGCAAGCCGTGGCCGCGTAGGCGGGGTGGGCGTTGAGGCCGGTGCCGATCGCGGTGCCGCCGAGGTTGATCTCGCGGATCAGCGCGCAGGCCTCGGCCAGTCGCCCCCGGTCCTCCTCCAGCATCACGGCGAACGCGGCGAACTCCTGGCCGAGCGTCATCGGCACGGCGTCCTGGAGCTGGGTGCGGCCCATCTTCAGGACGTCCCCGAACTGCGCCGCCTTCGCGGCGAAGGCGTCGCGCAGCTCGGCCATGGCCGCCAGCAGCCCCTGGGCGGCGAAGTACAGGGCGATCTTGACGGCGGTCGGGTAGACGTCGTTGGTGCTCTGCCCGGCGTTGACGTCCTCCAGGGGGTGGAGCAGCCGGTACTCGCCCTTGGGGTGGCCGAGCAGCTCCAGGGCGCGGTTGGCGACCACCTCGTTGGCGTTCATGTTGGTGGAGGTGCCCGCGCCGCCCTGGATCACGTCCACCACGAACTGGTCGTGGAACCGTCCGGCGCGGATCTCCTCGCAGGCCGCCACGATGGCCCGCGCCTTGCCGTCCGCCAGCAGGTCCAGATCGCGGTTGGCCATCGCCGCCGCCTGCTTGACGCAGGCCAGCGCGGTCACCAGCTCCGGGTAGGCCGACACCCTGGTCCCGGTGATCGGGAAGTTCTCCACCGCCCGGAGGGTGTGGATGCCGTAGTACGCGTCCACGGGCACATCCCGCTCGCCGAGCAGGTCGTGCTCGGTGCGCGTCCCGGGGGCGTCCGACGGGTGGGAGAGGTGGAGGGCAGGCTGCATGACGGTGTCCGTGTCCGTTTCGAGGGTTGCGAGGGTCGCCGTTCGTTCGGCGCGGGGCCCCCGGCGCCGGGCGCAACATTACGGCGAAACGGTCGCAATGGGTGTGCGAGTGTCTGCGGGGACGGCCCGTACGGTGGCAGATAATGGCCGCATGGATTCGATCGACAGCAGTATCTTGCGGGAGCTCCAGAGGGACGGTCGGCTGACCAACCAGGAGCTCGCCCAGCGCGTGGGTCTCACCGCCTCCCCCTGCCTGCGGCGGGTGCGGCAGCTGGAACAGGACGGCGTGATCGAGGGCTACCGGGCGGTGGTCAACCCGCAGGCGATCGGCCGCAGTTTCGAGGTGCTCGTGTCGATCGAGCGCGACACCACGATGGTCGCCGCCTTCGAGGAGGAACTCCTGACCATCCCCGACGTGGTGGAGGCGTACCGCCTGATGGGCAGCCCCGGCTGCCTGCTGCGCGTCGCGGTCGCCGACCTGGCGGCCTACGAGAAGCTGTGGACCGAACGGCTGACCCGGCTGCCCGGCGCCACGGCCGTCAACTCGCAGATCATCATGAAGCCGATCAAGCAGCGGGACGGCCTCCCGGTGGACAGCTGATCCACCGCCCGAAGGCGGGGCGGCCCTCGGACGGCGAGCCTCGGAGGGCGGTCCTCGCAGGACGGTCCCCGGCGGAGCGAACCTCGGAAGGGCGATCCTTGGAGCATGCGCGCCGCCCGCCTGATCCGCATGGCCCTCCTGATCCAGTCGAACCCCGGCCTGACCGCCGTCGCACTCGCCCGCGAACTGGAGGTCTCCGAGCGGACCGTGATCCGCGACGCCCAGGCGCTCCAGGAGGCCGGCCTCCCCGTCCGGTCGGAGCGCGGCCGGGTCGGCGGGTACTTCCTGGCCCCGGGCTACCGGACCCGGCTGACCACCCTCCACCCGAGCGAGGCGGAGACCCTGTTCCTGTCGGGGCTGCCGACGGCCCTGCGGGACCTCGGCCTCGCGGACGCGGCGGTCACCGCCCGGCTGAAGCTCGCCGCGACCCTGCTCCCGTCGGTGCGCGAGGCCGCCGAGTCGTCGTCGCGGCGCTTCCACCTCGACGCCCCGGCCTGGTTCCGGGAGCCGTCCACGCCCGAGCTGCTGCCCGACCTCGCCCGCGCCGTGTGGACCGACCGGGCCGTCGAGCTGGCGTACGCGCGGCCCGGCCGGGACGGCTCACCCCCCGCCACGGTGACCCGGGTGGTCGAGCCGTACGGGCTCGTGCTGAAGGCCGGCACCTGGTACGTCGTGGCCCGGGCCCGAACCCCGGACCCTGCTGAGGCCTGGCGCACCTACCGCGTCGACCGTGTCACGGCGCTCGCCCCCGCCCCCGGCGGCGAGGAGCCGTTCGTCCGCGACACCGCCTTCGACCTGGCCGCGCACTGGCGGGACCGCTCGGCCGCCTTCGCCCGGGCGCTGCTGCGCGCCACGGTCACGCTCCGGCTGACCGAACGGGGGCTGCGCCGCCTGCCGGACGTGGTGGACGGGGCCGCCGTCGAGGAGGCGCTGGCCTCCGCGAGCGCCCCGGATCCGGCCGGGCGGGTCACCCTCGACCTGCCCGCCGAGTCCGAGGACGTCGCCTTCGACCAGCTGTCCCGGCTCGGCGCGGACGCCGAGGTGCTGGCCCCGGCCGCGCTGCGCGCACGTTTCCGCGAGCGTGCGGTGGCGCTGGCCGCCCTCTACCGGGACGGGTCCGGGGACGGCGAGGGTCAGCGGTAGTCCTCGGCGGAGGCGTCCTTCCCGCCGTGGACGACGTCCTCGAAGTACGCCCAGGCGTCCGGCCTGCTGCCGTCCACGTCCGTCACCCCGTACACCCGGGCGAGTTCTCCGCTGGAGGTGGACCGGCCGTTCCACCGCGCGGCGCGGTCCGGGTCGGCGGCCAGCGCCGCGACCCCCCGGGCCAGGTACTGCGGGGACTCGGCGATCGCGTAGGTCGGCTCCTCGGCGATCGCGTCGCGCCAGTTCTCCTCGCGGACGCCGAAGTGGGCGAGCATCTGCTCCGAGCGCAGGAAGCCCGGCGAGACCGCGACCGCCGCGCCCCCGTACTCCGCCAACTCCTGGCCCAGGCCGAACGCGAGCCGGATCGGGGCGTTCTTCGCCAGGTCGTAGTACATGTTCTCGCGGTAGCGGCGGTTGGCGTGCGCGGTGCCGTCGGTCACCTCCAGGTGCAGCGGCGCGTCGGAGCGGATCAGCAGCGGCAGCAGCAGCGCCGCCGTGATCACGTGCGAGCGCACGCCGAGCTCCAGCATCCGCAGGCCGTCGGCCAGCGGGGTCTCCCAACTCCGCTTCCCGAACACGGATCCGGCGAGGAGGTGCTCGCCGCCCCACAGGTCGTTGACGAGGATGTCGAGCCGGCCCTGCTCCCGGTCGATCCGTTCGACCAGGGCCCGCACCTGGGCCTCGTCCAGGTGGTCGGTGGGGACCGCGATACCCGGTCCGCCGACCGCGGTGACCAGTTCGGCCGTGTCCTCGATGGTCTCGCCGGGCCGGCCGACCTCGCTGACCCGGGCCCGGGTGGTGCGGCCGGTGACGTACACCGTCGCACCGGCCCGGCCCAGCTCGACGGCCAGCGCGCGCCCGGCCCCGCGGGTGGCACCCGCCACCAGCGCGATCCGGCCGGCGAGCGGGGGGGCGGAGCCGTCCCGGTCTTCTCGACGCGCGCCCAGGGCGTTCCCGGCCGCGTTGCTCATGTCCCCGTTGCTCATGCCCTCGTTGCTCATGCCCTCGTTGCTCATGTCATCCATCGTTCACGGCAAACCCGACAGAACACGTCACCCTTTACGGGCGGTCGCCCGTCCGGGCCGAACTCCCCCGTACCATCAGCTCGGTGGCCAGCTCCAGCCCTTCCGTCGGCCCGGCGGCGCCGCGCACCTGGTCGAGCAGCCGGGCCACCAGCGCGGTGGCGATCGCCCGCAGCGGCAGCCGGACGGAGGTCAGCGGCGGGTGCAGGTGGGGGCAGAGCGGGGTGTCGTGGAAGCCGGTGACCGCGACGCCGCCCGGGCCGACCGCGAGCCCCTCCGCCCGCACCGCCTCGTACGCGTCCAGGGCCAGCAGGTCGCTGCCCGCCACCACGGCGGTCGGCCGGTCCGGCCCGCGCAGCAGGGCCCGTACGGCCGTCGGCTCCGGACCGTCCACCGTGGCGGCGGACAGGCCCAGCCGGTGCGCCTCGGCGCGGAAGCCCGCCCGGCGCGCGGCCATCCAGGGCAGGTGCTCGGCCGCTCCGAGGTAGCCGATCCGGCGGTGGCCGAGGGCCGCGAGGTGGCGGACCACGGCGGCCGTCGCCGTGTCGTTGGCGATGTCCACCCAGTGCTGCGGCTGGGCCGGCCCGGTCCGGCCGAAGGCGACGAACGGGACGCCGAGCCGGGCGACGTGATCGACCCGGGCGTCCTCGGGCAGGACGTCCGCCAGGACCAGCCCGTCGACCTGGCGGGCCGCCACCAGTTCCTCGATGGCGGCCCCCGGGTCGGCCGTGCCCCGGGCCGGGCGGAACAGCAGCACCCGCTGCCCCTCGGCCCCGGCCGCGTCGACCAGCGCCTCCAGGAAGCCGGCCATCAACGGGTTGGGGTCGTGGGGGTCGTCCGCCGGGGCGAGGTAGCCGAGGGTGCGGCGGGCGCCGCTGCGCAGCGAGCGGGCCGACTGGTCGGGCTGGTAGCCGAGTTCGCGGATCGCCGCACTCACCCGCTCCAGGGTCTCCCGGCGGAGCAGTTGCGGGGCGTTGAGCGCGTTGGAGACGGTCTGCCGGGACACCCCGGCCACCCGGGCGACCTCCTCGATGGTGCTGGCACCGCGACGCGGTCGGTGCGCTCCCTCCGGCATGCGGTCCTCCAGGTGTGCGGGGCCTGCGGGACGGATGGTTCCCGCAGGGCCGGTGGGGCGGGTGGGACGGTCAGGTGCGGCGCAGGGTGAGCAGCCCGCCGCGCGGCACCGCGACGGTGTCCGTCCGGTCGAGGTCGACCTCGCCCTGCCGGACGATACGCCCCCGGGCGTCCTGGACGGTGAGGGCGGTCGTCCCGCTGCCGCCGGTCAGCCGGACGTCCGGGTCCGGGTCGGCGTTGGCTACCAGCAGGGTGTGCCAGTGCGGGTCCGAGGCGTCCACCGGCAGCGCGGCGTACCGGGCGATCGCGACCGTCCCCTCGCCCAGGGCGGTGACCAGCGGGTAGCCGAGGTCCGGCCGGCTCGGGCGCAGTTCGCCGAGTTGCAGGGTGTCGAGGTGCTCGCGGCAGACGCCCAGCCAGAAGGCGATCGCCGCGCGCTGCCCGGCGGTCTGCGCGGCGAGGTCGACGGAGATCTGCGGCACCGAGAACAGGACGTTGATCAGGTGGCAGGCGATCTGCTCCGGTAGTTCGGCCGGGTGCCACATCAGCATGTCCGAATGCACCGGTACCGGTCCGGCGGCCAGCCGCAGGTCGACGGTGCGCTGCCGGTTCTCCTGCGGGCTGAGCGGGCAGTCGGTGGCCCGGATCATGGTGACGTACGGCCACAGGCCGGGGCTGACGTACGGCTGGCGGTGCTCGATCATCGCCTCCGGGTCGGCGGCGGTGATCCGGGCGCGGATGGCGGCGAGCAGCTTCCGCACGCCCTCGTCCACGTCGGCGCAGTCCGCCTCCGGGCCGGCCGGCGGGGGGTCGGCTCGGGCGAACCAGTCGACGAAGTCGACCTTGAGCCCGTCCATGCCCCACTCCTCGACGGCCCGGGCCAACCGGTCGGTGAGGAACGCGCGGACCTCGGGGTGGCGCGGGTCGGCGACGACCGCGCCCAGGTGGGCGACGTCGGCGAGGGCGTGCCGGCCGATCGTCCGGTGGGCGGCGCTGTCCTTGCCGATGAACGGCAGCGCGTACCAGAGCAGGTAGCGGACGCCGAGGTCGTGGACGCGCCGGACGTGCGCGGCGGTGTCGGGCAGCGAGAGCGGCTCCCAGTCGCCGCAGTGGGCGTAGCCGCGGGTGCGGTCGGCGGTCATCCAGCCGTCGTCGACGATGATCACGTCCAGGCCGAGTTCCTTGCCGAGCGCGGCCTGGGTCTCGATCCGCTCGGGCGAGACGTCCTGGTGCATCGAGTACCAGGTGGAGTAGGCGGGGCGGCGGGCGGCGTCCGGGACGACGGCGGGGCGGCCACGGCCCGACCAATGCGTGAGGTCGGCCAGGCACCGGGCGAAGTGCCGGCCCGAGGTGTCGATGCGGACGGTGAGCCGGCCCTCGGCCCCGGCCCAGAAGCGGAACTCGCCGCTCTCCTCGACCACTCCGGCCCCGGCCAGCACGTCGGGCCGGTCGGCCGCGAAGGCGCAGCGGGCGGCGTCCCCGGTGGCGACCAGCGCGGCGATCGGGGCGCCGGCGGCGAGGCCGGTGCGACGCGGGGCGCTCCAGGCGGCGGGCAGCCAGCCGGTGCCGCGCGGTTCCGGGGTCCAGAAGGAGGTGGCGTCCACGCAGGGCACCCGCCATTCGATCCGGACCTCGGACGGGCCTTCGGCGGTCACCTCGGCGGTCACCTCGACCACCCCGTCGGCGATCTCCCGGACGCGGCCCGCACCGCTCACCCGCAGGTCCAGGCCGGGGGCGGCGAGCGGGCTCAGCGGGCCGGCGGCGGGGGCGTGCGGTTCCCAGACGGCTGTCACGGGCTCGGGCTCGGTCCCGGTCGCGGTCGAGGGCTCGGTCGAGATCGGGGACTCGGTCGAGGTCGGGGACTCGGTCGAGGGCTCGGTCATGCCGCTCAGCCTTTCGTGGCGCCGGCCAGCAGGCCGGAGATGAACTGCCGCTGGAGGACCAGGAAGAGGACCATCATCGGCAGGGTGGACAGCGCGGTGCCGGAGAGGATGGCGCCGTAGTCGGTGGTGGCCTGGTTGCCGTAGAGGGTCGCGAGGGCGACCGGCAGGGTGTGCATGTCCGGGCTGCGCAGGGCGATCAGCGGCCAGACGAACTGGTTCCAGGAGCCCAGGAAGAGGAAGATCGAGAGCGCCGCGAGCACCGGCCGCATGACCGGGACGACGACGTTCCACAGCACCCGGAACTCGCCCGCGCCGTCCACCCGCGCGGCGTCCAGGAGTTCGTCCGGCAGGCCGGCCAGCGACTGGCGCATCAGGAAGATCGCGAACGGCACGCACAGGCCGGGCAGGATGATCGCCTGGTAGGAGTCCAGCAGGCCGAAGTTCGTCATCATCTTGAACAGCGGTACCAGCATGACCTGTTCGGGCACCACGAGGGTGGAGAGCAGCAGCGCGAACAGCAGGGTGCGGCCGCGGAAGCGGAACTTGGCGAAGGCGTAGCCGGCCAGCAGGGCGACCACCAGTGCGCCGAGGGTCTGGACCCCGGCCACCAGCAGGGAGTTGCCGAGCACCCGGAACAGGCCGATCCGGTGGTCGAGCCGGTGCAGGTTCTCGCCGAGGCCGCCGCCGGGCAGCAGGTGCGGCGGCCAGTCGAAGATCTCGGTGTCCTTGCGGGTGGTGGAGATCAGCAGCCAGTAGAAGGGGGCGACGGAGAGCCCGGTGAGGCCGGCCAGCAGGAAGGTCAGCGGCCAGCCGCGGAGCTTCTTGGGGTTCATCGGTCCTTGTCCCCCATCAGGCGCATCTGGACCGCGCCGAGCACGGCCACCAGCAGGGTGAGCGCGTAGGCGATGGCCGAGGCGTAGCCGAAGTCGAAGTAGCGGAAGCCGTTCTGGTACAGGTACATGGAGACGGTCAGGGTGGCGTTGTCCGGCCCGCCGCCGGTCAACACGTACGGCTCGTCGAAGAGTTGGAGCGTGCCGATGGTGGAGAGCACCACGGTGAACAGCAGCAGCGGGCGCAGCGCCGGGACGGTGATCGCGGTGAAGCGGCGGACCGGCCCGGCGCCGTCGACCATCGCGGCCTCGTACAGCTCCCTGGGGACGGACTGCAGGCCGGCCAGGTAGATGACGGCGTTGTAGCCGGTGTAGTGCCAGGTCAGCACCAGGACGACGGACATCCGGGCCCAGAACGGCTGCCCGAGCCAGTCGACGGCGGGCAGGCCGACGGCGTCCAGCAGCCAGTTGACGGCGCCGTCGTCGCGCCTGAGCAGGAAGGCGAACATCACGCCGGTGGCGACCAGGCCGGTGACGGCGGGCATGAAGACGCCGAGCCGCCAGACGGCCCGCCAGCGCACCAGGGCGGAGTTGATGCCGACGGCCAGCAGCAGGGCCAGCCCGAGCATCAGCGGGACCTGCACGACGAGGATCTCGGCGGTGTTGCGCAGGGCCGTCCAGAACAGCGGATCGTCCAGCAGGCGGCGGTAGTTGGCCAGGCCCGCGGGGCGGGTGGCGGCACCGGAGCCGGTGGTGAAGGAGAGCAGCAGCGAGTCGACGACCGGGTAGGCCTTGAACACCCCGAAGGTGAGCAGGGCGGGGGCGAGCAGCAGGTACGGCAGGGCGGTGCGGCGCAGGCGGGCCCGGCGGCGGGCGCGCTCGGTGCGGCGGGCGGGGCGGGCCGGCCCGGTGAGGACGGGGGGCGGGGCGGTGGCGGTCATGCGATGGTGCGCCCGGTCTGCTGGGCGAGCTGCTTGGCGGCGTCCTGGAGGACGGTGGCCGGGTCTCCGGCCTTGAGGAAGACCTTGGTCTGGGCGTCGCCGGCGAGCTTGAGGGCGCGGGCGTAGTCGCTGGAGTAGTTGGTCGGGTCGCCGCCGTCGGTGGCCAGTTCGGTGAAGGTCTTCAGCGGGGACTGGCCGCCGTAGTAGTCGCTGGGCTTCGCGTACATCGGGTCGGCGTAGGCGTCCACGAGGGCGGGGAAGACGCCGCCGCCGTTGAACATGGCGTTCACCGAGGCGGGGCGGGTGAGCGCGTACTCGACGAACTTCCAGGCGGCGCGGCGGCGCGGGCTGCCGGCGGAGACCGCGAGGTGAGTGGAGTTGACCAGGGCGGTGCGCTTGCCGCCGGGGGTGACGGCCGGGGGCTTGGCGAGGCGCCAGTCGCCGCTCTGGTCGGCGAACTTGGCCTCCAGGTAGTGCACCGCCCAGGCGGGCATCGGGGCGACGGCGAGCTTGCCGGCCTTCATCAGGGTGGCCCAGCCCTGGTCGCCGGGGGCGTCGGCGACCAGCCCGGCGTCGTCCAGGCTCTTGAGGGTGGCCAGGGCCCGGACCTCCGGCTGGGAGCCGAGGGTGATCCGGCCCTGGAGGTCGAAGTAGAAGGCGCCCTGGAGCTGCATCAGGGACTGCACGAAGTCCAGGTCGGGACTGGGGTTGGCGGCCTTGTTGATGCCGACCAGCGAGATGCCGGGGTTGGCGGCCTTGAAGCGGTCGGCGACCGCCGTCAGGTCGTCCCAGGTGGCGAAGGTGGTGGGGTCGAGGCCGGCCTTGTCGAAGTAGTCCTTGCGGTAGAAGAAGCCGAGCGGGTTGACCTCCCAGGGCAGCGCGTAGGCGTGGCCGTCCTTGCCGGTGACGACCGGCCACAGGCCCTTGGCGAACTTGTCCTTGTGGGCGTCGGCGCCGAAGCCGGAGAGGTCCGCGAGACCGCCGGGGAACTTCTCCAGGTAGCCGGGGAGGTAGTCGCAGCCGATGTGCAGGACGTCGCCGAGGCCCTGGCCACCGGCCGCCAGACCGACGGTGATCTTGTCCCAGATGGCGGGGTTGCCGATGTCCTGGACGTCGACCTTGATGCCGGGGTTGTCCTGCTCGAAGGCCGGGACGACGGCACGCAGGGCGGCGGCCGCCGTGGCCCAGGACCAGACGGTGACCGTGCCGGTGTCGGCGTCCCCACCTGCGGCGCCCCCGGAGCCGGAGCCGCAGCCCGCGAGGGTGCCGCCGGCGGCGAGGGCCAGCAGGCCGGCTCCGGAGGACCGGAGCAGGTCGCGACGGGAAAGGTGTGACATTGCATTCCTCCCGGTGAGGTGGCGCTGTGCGGGAACGGGACGGGCGTGGGCAGGGGGTTCGCTGGGATGCGCGCGGATGCATTCGCGCGTTCGGGTGTCCGTCCGTGGATTTGAACGTTCAAAACCACAAAACAAACCAGAACTGAACAGATTCGCACGAGCGGGAGACAGCAAACGCCCCCGCTCACCACGCCGTCAAGACCCCGGCCCCGGTGGGACGGGCACCGCAACCGTTCCGTTACCGCCCCTCACCTCTCCGCCCCGACGGAGCTGAGGAACCTCCGCCCGAGCCCGGCGAGGGACCTCCGCCGACGGCGCCCGGCTCAGCTGCGGACGACCGGGGCTCCCGTCAAGTCCACGCCCGCGCTGCGCAGTTCGGAGAGTGCGGCATCGGTGGTGCCGGCCGCCACGCCCGCCGTGCAGTCCAGCAGCGCCCGGGCGTCGAAGCCGGCCCGCCGGGCGTCCAGGGCCGTGGCCTTGACGCAGTGGTCGGTGGCGATGCCGACCACGTCGACGGCGTCCACGCCCCGGTCGTGCAGCCAGTCGGCGAGCGGGGTGCCGTCGGCGGTGAAGCCCTCGAAACCGCT
Source organism: Kitasatospora sp. NPDC127060 (assembly GCF_042724935.1). Classification (NCBI taxonomy): domain Bacteria; kingdom Bacillati; phylum Actinomycetota; class Actinomycetes; order Kitasatosporales; family Streptomycetaceae; genus Kitasatospora; species Kitasatospora sp. NPDC127060. The sequence continues at coordinate 64,124 of NZ_JBHXEG010000036.1, read as the reverse complement.
CTTCGAGGCGGAGTGGGTGCCCTTGTAGAACACCTCGTCCACCGCGCCGGCCTCGACGGCCGGGGTGAAGGCCGGGTGGAACTCGCCGCCCTCGGTGCCGACCACGAGGTGCACCGGAAAGGAGTCGTCGAAGTCGGGCTGCTCGGAGAAGTGGCCACCGGGGTCGACGTGATGGTCCCGGGTGGCCACCACCCGGGACCAGCCCTCCCGCTCCGGCCCCTGGATCAGCGCAGCGATCGCCCGTGCCCGGTCGGCCCCGCCGCCGACCGGCACGCTGCCGCCCTCACAGAAGTCCTTCTGCACATCCACCACGATCAGCGCGCGCGCCATCGAACGGCCTTTCCTCCGGGGGGTCCCACCGATTCGCGGCCCAGCTTGGCGTGTTGACGGCCGTAGACGAAGCAACCGGGCGGCCGTTCACTCGAACGGGTTCGGGCGCCCGACGGAACCCCGAACCGGGGGCGCCCGAAGCGGCTTGACGATGGCGCCGGGGCACACGGCGGGCCGCCGCGCGGTGGGCTCCCGTTCCATGTCCCCGGCCGTCCCCGGCCTCCATGCTTCACGGCACGATCTCGCCCTTGGAGCCCAGCCATGCCCGAACCCTTGCGCAGGCGCGTACTCGCCCTCCTCCTCGCCGTCCTCTCCGTCCTCGGCTTCGGCCCCGGCCTCGGCCTCACGACCGCCGCCACTCCCGCCTCCGCGACCCCGGAGACAGCCGCCGCCGCTCCTGCCGCCGTCACTCCCGCCGCCGCCGACAGCGGGACCTTCCAGCAGGTCGGCGGCTTCGGCTCGAATCCCGGCAACCTCGCGATGTACAGCTACGTCCCGGCCGGCCTGCCCGCCGGGGCGCCGCTGGTGGTCGCCCTGCACGGCTGCACCCAGACCGCGACCGACTACTACCGGGGCTCCGGCTGGCCCAAGTACGCGGACGCCTACCGCTTCGCCGTGGTGCTCCCACAGACGAACTCGACCAACAACCCGCTGTCCTGCTTCAGTTGGTTCGACTCCGGCAAGGACACCCGTGGTAACGGCGAGGCCGCGTCCGTCGTGCAGATGGTGAACCGGGCGGAGGCGCTCTACGGCTCCGACCCCCACCGGGTGTTCGTCACCGGCCTGTCCGCAGGTGGTGGCCTGACCGCCGACCTGCTGGCCGACTACCCCGACGTGTTCGCCGGCGGCGCCGTCGACTCCGGCGTCCCCGCCCAGTGCGCCACCACCCAGGCCGCCGCCTCCGGCTGCCAGAGCGGGAGCCAGCACCTCACCCCGGCCCAGTGGGGCGACAAGGTCCGCAACTCCGACCCGGGGTACGGCGGTCCGTGGCCCCGGGTGGCGATCTGGCAGGGCACCGCCGACTACACCGTCCAGTCGGTCAACGGCACCGAGCTGCGCGACCAGTGGACGGACGTGTGGGGCATCGGCCAGACCCCGTCCGCCACCCGGAGCCTTCCCGGCGGCACCACCCTGACCACGTACGACGACGGCGCCGGCGACCCGGCCGTCGAGCTGTACTCCGTCTCCGGAATGGGCCACGGCCTCGCGGTCGCCCCCGGCTCAGGCCCCGACCAGTGCGGCACGACCGGCGCCTACTTCCTCGCCGCCATCTGCTCCAGCTACTACACCGCCCAGTTCTGGGGCCTCACCACTCCCGTGACCGGAGGCGGACTCCCGGCCCCCGGCGGACTCGCCGTCACCGGCAGCACGGCCGGCTCGGTCTCGCTCGCCTGGAACCCGGTCCCCGGCGCGGCCTCCTACGACGTCTACCGGGACGGCGTGAAGGTCAACACCGGCGCGGTGACCGGAACCGGCTACACCGACGCCGGCCTGGCCGCCGGCACCTCGTACGGCTACACCGTCGCCGCCGTCGACTCCGCCGGCACCGACGGCGACCGCTCGGCCGTCGTCAACGCGACCACGGCCGGCGCCGCCCCGAGCTGCTACACCGCCGACAACTACCAGCAGACCGTGGCCGGCCGCGCCCACCAGAGCGGCGGGTACACCTACGCCAACGGCTCCGGTCAGGACATGGGCCTGTGGAACGTCCTCACCACCCACACCCTGGAGGAGACCTCCCCCGGCTACTACGTGATCGCCGACGCGGGCTGTCCGGCCGGCACCGGTTGACAAGAATCGGGTGAGAAATCTCCCCGGTCCACCTCTCACCCGACTGTGTCCGGACGAAGGAGCCCTGGCAGGCCTGCCGACGGAAGCCGCCTGCGCGGACCGGGACCGGTCGGGTGGGAGAACCGGTGCGCGACGGGCCATTGAGACCTCACCGCCACCGCGCCTACACTCGCCGCCGTCCGTGACCTCGCGTCCCGGACGCCCCCACGTACCCGGTGTCGTCGGATCCGACCCGGGTCCCGGGCCGATGTCCCCCAACCATCCCTCGTGGAGGACTACTTGAAGGCTCCAACCATCCGCCGGATGCTGCTGGCCGGCGTGAGCAGCCTGGCCCTCGCGGCCTCCGGCGCGTTCGCCGTCCCGACGGCCGTCAGCGCGGTCGGCGCCGCCGCCGACTACCCGACGGTGCACCCCGCCGTGGCCGACTACCTCCAGGTGTCGGCGAGCACCACTCCCCCCACCCAGGCGCAGTGCGCCTCGGCGGGCCGCCGCTGCTTCTCCCCACAGGCGATCAGGGCCGCCTACAATCTCGGTCCGCTGTACGCGAGCGGGTTCGACGGCCGGGGCCAGACCATCGCCATCTTCGACTCCTACGGCAGCGACACGATGGCGCACGACCTGCACGTCTTCGACCAGGCCCTCGGCGTCGCCGCGATGTGCGGTGAGGAAGGCGTGACCTGCCAGCCGGGCATGCCGACCTTCAGCGAGCTGCACGTCCAGGGCGATCCGGCCACCACCCCGCCGCCGTCCACCAGCCAGGGCACCGGCCAGGAGAGCAAGGCCAGCTGGGCGCTCGAAGTCGCCCTGGACGTCGAGACGGCGCACGCGATGGCCCCCGGGGCCAACATCCTGCTGGTCTCCACGCCCACCGCCGAGACCCTCGGCGTCCAGGGCCTGCCCGCCCTGATGAACGCCGAACAGTACGTGGTCGACCACCACCTGGCGAACGTCATCTCCCAGTCCTTCGCCTCCGCCGAGGGCGCGTTCGCCAGCTCCCAGTCGATCGAGCCGCTGCGGCACGCCTTCAAGTCGGCGGCCCTGAACGGCGTCACGGTGCTCGGCTCCTCCGGCGACAGCGGCACGGTCGGCTCCGAGAAGACCCCGGTGAAGCAGGGTGGCTCCACCCTGCCGTACCCCTCGGTGGAGTGGCCGGCCTCCGACCCGCTGGTGACAGGCGTCGGCGGCACCTACTTGTGCACCGACCCCAACGCGACCGACGGCCGGAGCGTGGACAGCACCGACAACCCGGCCGCCTGCCAGAGCCACTCCGGCTCCGCCGAGGTCGGTTGGACCAACTCGGGCGGCGGGTTCAGCCAGGTCTTCGACAAGCCCGGCTACCAGTCGGCGCTGCCCGGCGGCTCCACCGCGATCGGCACCAAGCGCGGCGTACCGGACATCTCCCTGCAGGCCGCCTCCAGCACCGGCGCGCTGGTCTACCTGTCGCTGCCGCCGGACGGCAACTCGGGCCTCAAGTGCGGTGGCACACCGTGCAGCACCGGCTGGTACGACATCGGCGGGACGTCGCTCTCCTGCCCGCAGTGGGCCGGCCTGGTCTCGATCGCGGACCAGATCAACGGCGGCGGCCTCGGCCAGATCAACCCGGCCCTGTACAAGCTGGCCGCGAACCCGGCCAAGTACGCGGCCGACTTCAACGACGTGACCCTCGGCAACAACACCACCGACCCGACCGTCCCGGGCTACCCCGCCACCACCGGCTGGGACCCGGTCACCGGCCTCGGCACGCCGAACGCGGCCACCCTGCTGCCCGACCTGGTCAGCGCCGTCCGCACTGGGTGACACCGGCCGGCCATGCCTCGCCCCGTCGAGCGTGCGGCTCGACGGGGCGAGGTCATTGCGTCCGTTCCGTCAGCAGGTCCCGGGCGCTGGTCCGGCCCTGCCTCGCCCCGGACTGGCCGGACACCCGGCGCACCCTGCGCGCCGGCCGCCTCCGCCCACGCCACCACCCTGCGCGAGGCCGGCGCCATCACCACCGAACGCCGGGCTGAGCGGCGCACGCGGAAAACCCCGCGACGGCCGCGGTCGACGCGGGGAACAATGACCGCCGTGGAAGAAGCCGTGGAAGAGGTCGGGGAAGCGGTCGGGGACGAGGTCGAGGTCGTGGTCGCCCACAGCGAGCGGGCGACCCTGCGGGTCGGCGAGGTGTTCCTGAAGGTCGACGCCGATCGGGCGCGCGCCGAGACCGAAGCCGCGGCCATGGCGCTGGCGCCCCTCCCGACGCCCGAGATCCTCTGGCACCAGCCCCCGGTGCTCGCCCTGGCCGCCCTCCCGGGGGTGGCGCTCGGCCACCTCGGCGAGCCGTCGTCGGCGTCGCCCGGGGCCTGGGCCGCGGCGGGCGCCGCCGTACGGAGGCTGCACGAGGCACCCCTACCACCCTGGCCCGGCCAGAGCCTCGACTCGGTCACGGCAGAGCTCGACAGCAAGTGCGAGTGGCTCGTCGACAACGGCGCCCTGCCCACCGAGCTCGTCGCGGTCAACCGCCGGATCGCCGGGGCCGCGCTCCGGTCGTGGACGCCTGTGTTCACCCACGGCGACCTCCAGGCCTCCCACGTGTTCGTCGACGGCGAGGAGGTCACCGGCGTGATCGACTGGTCCGAGGCGGGCCCGGGCGACGCCCTGTTCGACCTCGCCGTCCTGACGCTCGGCCACGAGGAGCACCTGGCCGACGTCCTGTCCGGTTACGGGACCGACGTCGACGTCGAGGTGATCCGCGCGTGGTGGTCGCTGCGGAGCCTGCTGGCGGTCCGCTGGCTGGTCGAGCACGGCTTTGATCCGTCCGCGCCGGGCTGCGAGATCGACGTACTGAAATCCCGGGTCTGACATGGGACTCGACTACAGCTACGAGATCTTCGTACCGACCCGGAACGTCGCCCGCGCACTCGCCCGGGTCGCTGAGCTTGCGCCGCCGAACCGCCGCACCCCGCCGCTGACGGTCACCCTGCCCGGTGGCGACCGGGTCGCCGTCCCGTTCACCTCCAACTTCCGCAGTGAGCCGGTGGATTGCTCGGCGGGCGGCACGCTCGATCTGGACACCGTCCTCCTGTTCGGTGCCGATGACGTCGTACGCGAGTACTTCGCGGGTCGTACGGTGGAGTTCGACGAGCTCGGGAGGATCGCGGTCGGATGCATCTACCTCACCGTCCGGTTCGCGCCCACGCTGCACCCCCGCCACGCATCGCTGCAGTTCACCGCGGCCACCTCGGGGATGAGCCGGATGTTCGAGCGGTCCGCGAGCGTCAGGTCGGTGTTCACCGGCCTCACCGCCGCCGCCGGCGGGGTGTGCTGCCTGCTCGACACCGAGACCGATGTCTTCGAGATCTGCTGGCTGGACGGCCGGGAGGTCCGTGACACGGTTCCCGGCCCGCGCTTCGCGAGCCACCGCGCCCTGGTGGCCGCCTGGCCCCGCTGAGACCCGGTCGCGCGAGAAGGCGACCCGACCGCCTTCTCGCCCTTCGCCTCATGAGCCAGCGCCGAAACGTTGGGTGGTGGTCCATCAGCTATCAGCCGGCGAACGCGTCCCCGTCCGACCCGACTCGGCAACGGCGCCGCGGCGGTCGGCCCGGCCGAGCCCGGCAGCGCTGACACCGTTGATCCACACCGCGGCCAGCAGCCGCCACAGAGGTTCCACCACGGCCACCGCGGGCACCAGGAGCGAGGCCAGGGATATCAGCAGCAACGGGCCCACGGCGACACCGAACCGGGCCAGCCAGCGCGGCCCGAGCCCCTCGGCGAGTGCGCGTCGCGACACCGACCACAGCAGCCCGGCGAGCCCGGCCAGGTGGATCGGACCGCCGATCACCAGGGTGAGCCGGGCCAGCACCAGCAGCGTGCCGTCCCCCGCACTGCCCGCGACCACCGTCAGGGACAGCGCCAGCCCACTCGATAGCGCGAAGGCCCCGGCGGCGAGCCAGGTCGCGTACCTCGCCCGGCGACCGGCGCCCACCACGGCGGTCGCACCGAGTCCGAACCGCAGCAAGCCTCCGGCGGCGATCAGTTGGAGCAGCGATGACACCGTGACCGCCGTACCACTGTGGTCGTAGTAGTCCCTCAACTGGCCCGGCGTGGCGGTGGGCAGGTAGACGGAGCTCCGGGACAGCACCGCCCCGAGGACCAAGCTGATGACGAAGCCGACCACGAAGACCGGGCCGCCGCGGCGCCACGCCGCGCGCGAACTCCTTCTGTCCATGTCCCCCTCATTCCGAGTCCGACCACAGCCGCGCCTGCATCGGCGGAGGTCGTGCACCTCCCGACGCGGCTGTGCCCAGCAAACCCGGAGCCCTCGTACGCCGTCGTCGTACCAGTGGAGGGAGTTCCGCTACTCCCCGGGGAGTAGCGCCTCCGGCGAGCCCTGCGCCCTGAGCCCTGCGCCCTGAGCCCGGCTCCCGGCTCCCGGCTCCCGGCTCCCGGCTCCCGGCTCCCGGCTCCCGGCTCCCGGCTCCCGTGATCACGCACCCGGTGCTGCACACAGCGGTCAACGCCCCCTGTCCCCGGCCCTCGCGGTGGACCCCGGCCGCCCGAGGTCCACCGCCGAACAACTCACCGACCTAGCCTGCACGAGAAGTCGACCGGGCCGACTTCTCGTGCAGCACCCGTCCGGTGTCAGCGGCCGACTTCGCGCAGGCGGAAGTCCTCGACGGTCTCCCGCCGGATCAGCAACCGGGCCCGGCCGTCCTTCACCGCTGCCACCGCCGGGCGGCCGACCAGGTTGTAGCCGGAGGCCATCGACAGCTGGTACGCCCCGGCCGCCGGGACGGCCAGCAGGTCGCCCGGGCGGAGGTCGGCGGGGAGCACCGCGTCGCGCACGAGTACGTCCCCGGCCTCGCAGTGCCGCCCGACCACGTCCACCCGGGCCGTGCCCGCCTCCGAGCGGCGGCCCACCAGGCGGACGCTGTACGGGGATCCGTACAGCGCCGGGCGCGGGTTGTCGCTCATGCCGCCGTCCACGGCGACGAAGGTGCGGCCGTCCGCCGTGTGCTTGACCGAGAGCACCCGGTAGACGGCCACGGCGGCCGGGCCGACGATGGCGCGGCCGGGTTCGACGGTCAGGCGGGGCACGTCCAGTCCGGTCTCGGCGCAGCGGACCGCGAGCCGATCGGTCACCCGGACGGCGAACTCGGCGAGGTCGAACTCGGCGTCTCCGGGGAGGTACTTGATGCCGTGGCCGCCGCCGAGGTCGAGCTCGCGCAGCTCGACGCCGTGCCGGTCGCGCACCTCCGCGAGCAGGTGCACCAGCGCGTCCATCGCCTGGAGGTACGGCTCGACCGAGGTGATCTGCGAGCCCAAGTGGCAGTGCAGCCCGACCAGTTCCAGCCCCGGCTGGTCGAGCACCCGGGCGATCGCGTCGGCCGCGTCGCCGCCCTCGATCGGGAAGCCGAACTTCTGCCCGCCGACCGCCGTCCGCACCTTCGCGTGGTGTCCGGCGGCGATCCCGGGGACGACCCGGACCAGCACCTCCTGCGGGGTGTCCGCCGCCACCAGCGCCGCCAGCCGGGCGATCTCGGCCGGGCCGTCGATCACGATCCGGCCGACCCGCAGCCGCCGCGCCAGCCGCAGTTCCTCCGGGGACTTGGCGTTGCCGTGCAGCAGGATGCGCCGGGCCGGGAAGCCCGCCGAGACGGCCAGCCAGAGTTCACCGGCGGAGCAGACGTCCAGGCCGAGGCCCTCCTCCGCCGCCCAGTCGGCCATCGCGCTGCACAGGAAGGCCTTGGCCGCGTAGAGCACGTCGGCGTGCGGCAGCGCCCGCCGGTACGCCCGGGCCCGGGCCCGTACCTCGCCCTCGTCGAGCACGTACAGCGGGGTGCCGAACCGCTCGGCGGCCTCCGCCAGCCCGACCCCGCCGACCAGCACCTCGGCTCCCGGGCCGGGCCGCGCCGAGGCCGGCCACGGGCCGCCGAGCGCGTCGCCGGGGGCGGGGGTCGAAACCGGTGGGGCGATCAGCTGGGTCATGGCGACTACTCCTGCGGATGGTCGGGAAAGGTGGCTCGGGTCAGTCTTCGTAGTGCAGGGCGAAGCGGCAGTGCGCCGGGCGGGTGCGGGCGTGGTCGACGGTGCCCGGCCGGGGTGAGGGCGGCTCGGGCCGGTCCTGGCGGTCGGTGGCGGGCAGCAGGTGGACGGTGCGCGCGGGCGGCTGGACGGCGTCGACGTCGATGACGGCGGTGGCGGTGGTCACGGCGGGGCTCCTCGGGAGGCTTCGGCGGGCCGTCGTCCGGCGGCCCCGGATCCAGTGGAGACCCTCCGGCCACGGTTCGCACCCGGCCTTGACGCACGGCCTACGCATCGGGGGCGTACCTTGACGACTTCCTGACATGCCCTTCATCCCGAGCCCGCGAACGGGTGTTCGTGCAGGTGAGGGGCAGATCGATCATGGTGTCAGGGAACTGTCAAGAACCGGCGCTTCCCCGCCAAGCCCGCGTCAAGAGCCGCATGACCCGGCGGAATCCGGTGGTGGGCTGGCCGCCGTCCCCCGTCGCCACCGAGCCCGCCGCCCCGCCGCTGAGAAGCCGAGGAAGGGGCGGCCCGGAAGGTCCCCCGAGACGATGCGCCGTTCGGCCCTCACCACACCGGATGCCACCGCCCCCCGAACCGACTGGTTCCGTCGCCCGGAGCCCGCCACCCCGGAGCCGCCACACCCCAGCCACCGTCCGTCGACCCCCAGGGGCCGCCGCGCCCTGATCACCCGGCAGCAGCTCGCCGAGGCCCTGCCGGCCGCCGCCCGCAAGCTCCACCCGCGCACCATGATGCGCAACCCGGTGATGCTGGTGGTCGAGACCGGCTCGGCGCTCACCACGATCAACGCCGTCCTCCAGCCGAGCGTGTTCGCCTGGGTGATCTCCTTCTGGTTGTGGCTGACGGTGCTGTTCGCCAACCTCGCCGAGGCGGTGGCCGAGAGCCGGGGCAAGGCGCAGGCCGACTCGCTGCGCCGTGCCCAGGCCGGAATGACGGCCCGGCGGCTGCTGCACTGGCGGGTCGGCACCCGCGACCACCGCCACGAGGTCGTCCCCGCCGAGGAGTTGACGCTGCACGACATCGTGCTGGTGCCGGCCGGGGAGGCCGTCCCACGGGACGGCGAGGTGGTCGAGGGCGTCGCGAGCGTGGACGAGTCCGCGATCACCGGCGAGTCCGCGCCGGTGATCCGCGAGTCCGGCGGCGACCGCACGGCCGTCACCGGGGGGACGAAGGTGCTCTCCGACCACCTGGTCGTCCGGGTCACCTCCCGCCCCGGGCAGAGCTTCGTGGACCGGATGATCGCCCTGGTCGAGGGCGCGAACCGGCAGAAGACTCCGAACGAGATCGCCCTCAACATCCTGCTGGCCTCGCTCACCATCGTCTTCCTGCTGTCCGTGGTCTCGCTCCAGCCGATGGCGATCTACGCCCGCGCCCCGCAGACCACCGTCGTACTGGTGGCGCTGATGGTCGCGCTGATCCCGACCACCATCGGCGCACTGCTGTCCGCGATCGGCATCGCGGGGATGGACCGGCTGGTCCAGCGCAATGTGATCGCCCTGTCCGGCCGGGCGGTCGAGGCCGCGGGCGACGTGGACGTGCTGCTGCTGGACAAGACCGGCACCATCACCCACGGCAACCGCCGGGCCGTCGCCCTGCACCCGCTGCCCGGCGCGACCACCGAACAGCTCGCCGAGGCCGCCCAGTTGGCCTCCGTCGCGGACGAGACCCCGGAGGGGCGCTCACTCGTTGACCTGACGAACCGTCAGTACTGGGTGCCGCCACGGGCCCCCGGCGAGCTCGGCGAGCAGCGGCCGGTCCCGTTCACCGCGCACAGCCGGATGAGCGGCGTCGACCTCACCTGGCCGGACGGCACCGGCTGCCTGATCCGCAAGGGCGCGGCCGCGGCCGTGGCCCGCTGGGTGGTGGACTCCGGCGGCCGGATGCCGATGGAGGCGAAGCCACTGGTCGACCGGATCGCCGAGGCGGGCGGCACCCCGCTGCTGGTCGCCGTGCACGACCGGCACGGCGCCCGGGCGCTCGGCGTGGTCGAGCTCAAGGACGTGATCAAGGAGGGCATCGCCGAACGCTTCGCCGAGCTGCGCCGGATGGGCATCCGCACCGTCATGGTCACCGGCGACAACCCGCTCACCGCCCGGGCGATCGCCGGGGAGGCCGGGGTGGACGACTTCCTGGCCGAGGCCACCCCCGAGGACAAGCTCGCCCATCTCAAGCGCGAACAGGCCGCCGGCAACATGGTGGCGATGACCGGCGACGGCACCAACGACGCGCCCGCCCTCGCCCAGGCCGACGTCGGCGTCGCGATGAACTCCGGCACCGCGGCCGCCAAGGAGGCCGGCAACATGGTCGACCTCGACTCCAACCCGGCGAAGCTGATCGACATCGTCCGGGTCGGCAAGCAACTCCTCATCACCCGGGGCGCGTTGACCACCTTCTCGATCACCAACGACGTCGCCAAGTTCTTCGCGATCATCCCCGCGATGTTCGCCCACGCCTACCCCGGGCTGCACGATCTCAACATCATGGGCCTGCACAGCCCGCAGTCCGCGATCGCCTCCGCGATCATCTTCAACGCGCTGATCATCGTCGCCCTGATCCCGCTCGCCCTGCGCGGCGTGCGCTACCAGCCCGCCTCCGCGACCGACCTGCTCCGGCGCAACCTGCGGGTGTACGGACTGGGCGGGCTGATCCTGCCCTTCCTCGGCATCAAGGCGATCGACCTGCTGATCGAGTTCGTGCCCGGACTGGGCTGACCGGCGCCGCAGTCAGGGGCGCCGCTGTCAGGGGCGCCGCTGTCAGGGGGCCGTCAAGAAGTGGGCGCCCGACGTCATGGAGGTGTCAGCGCCGGTACGGACGGATCGGTTCCGGGTTTCACTGGAGGCATCCGGTGCAAGGAGCAATCGACCGGCAGGACTCGACCGAAGAGCTACCGAAGAGCTACCGGAGAGACGGAGGCGAACGGCCATGACCGGGACCACGAGCGGGACCACCAACGGCACCACCCGAGTGATCGTCGGCCTGAGCGGGTCACTGAGCAGTCTGGCCGCCCTCTACCACGCCGTCGGCGAGGCGGCCCGGAACGCGGCCGTGCTGGTGCCCGTCGCCGCCTGGACGACGGGCGACAGGGACGGCCTTCGCCCGCTCTCCGAACTGGAGCACGCCGCCCGTCGCCGCCTGGACATCGCCTTCGAGCAGGCCTACGGCGGCTACCCGTCCGGCCTGGTCATCCACCCGATGGTGGTGAACGCCGAACCGGGGCCCGCCCTGGTCGCCGCCGTCACCGGACCGGACGACCTGCTCGTCCTCGGCGCGGCCACCCGGCGCCGCTTCGACCGGCTGCGCGGCACCTCCGTCGCCCGGCACTGCCGGCACCGGGCCGGCTGCCGGGTGATCGAGGTCTCGCCGTCGGCGCTGCTGACCCGGCTGGAGCTGCCCGCCCGGACCGGGGCACCGCTGCCGCTGCTGGCGCGGTAGGCGTCGCGCAGCGCGTTGGCGGAGGCGGAGGCGGGGGCGACCGCGTACGAGGTCGGGGTCGGACTGGCGGATCGCGATCCGGTCCGCGGTGGTGCCGAGGGCCCCGGTGGTGATCTGCTGGTGCACGGTGGTGGCGCCGTTGCCGAACTCGGCGGTGCCCACGGCGACGTCGTAGCCGCCGTCCTCCCACGGGGACACCGTCGCGTCGGCGAGGTGGCCGCCGGGTGGGCCGGTCGCGAGGGCGGCCATGGCGAAGCCCTGGCCGACCAGCCAGCCCTCGGGGGGCGGGTGTCACGAGTGGGCCCGGGCACCATTCGCACCCGTCGGCGCTGGTCGATCCTCCAGGGGCGCACCTCACCTGCCGGTGCTCCAAGGGGAGTTGGCGGTTCCGCGGGCCAACTTCGACAGAGCTGTCGAAGTTGGCATGACCGGGCTATGCTGTCGACGGGTCCGAAGGTGAAACCCCTGCCCCGTCGACGTCCGCACCACCCTGGCGCGCCCGACCGGAAGGAGGCGAGACGCATGGACCACACCCCTGCGGATCGCGACCCGCTCGACGCCCCTGCCCGGCTCCGCGTTCCCGGGTCACCCCTCGGCAGAACTCCGGCGCACCGCTGAGTCGCTGACGTGTCGTCAACTCAGTGCACGCCCCTTCACCGTCAGGCCGTCCGGGCGTGCCCCGGGCCGTTCGTCGCCGTTGTACGGAGGGTGAGTCGCCGCGCCCGCCCCAGCCTCCCGGCCCCGCTGCCGAGGAAGAGGTTTCCCATGACGACGTCCCGGCTCCTCCCCCGGCCCCGCGAGGCGGCGGTGCTGGCCGCCGTGCTCGGGCTGCTCGTGCTGGAGGAGGTCGCCCTCGGGCTGGCCGAGGAGGGCGACCGCCCGGTCATCGGCGGCATCCTGATCGGCGTCTCCTGTTCCGGCCTGCTGGTGGTGGGGGCCGTCCTGCTCGGCCGCTGGCTCGACGCCCGCCGCCCGCTCCCGCTGCCCCCGCCCGGCCCCAACGGGCGCGAGTACAGCGCCCGTGCGCTGGAGGGCTTCCCGATGGAGGCCGTCCGCCCGCTGCTGCTCGCCGAACGGGCCCCGCAGCTGGGTCAGTTGTATTCCGCCTGGATGCTCGCCCGGACCGGGCGGCCGGCCCCCTGGATCGCCCGGCGGCTGCAACTTCCGCTGGGAACCGTCCAGTTGCTGGTGGACGCGGCCCGAACCCACGCCGACGGCCCCCGGCCGCTGCCGGAGGGGTGACGGATCATGACGCCGACCCCGCCACCGTGAACCGTGGTGGCGGGGCCGGCGTCGGGGGGCGGGATCAGCTCTCGCGGCCCGAGGCGTCGTCGATCAGGAAGGAGGTGGTCGGGTTGGCGCCGGTCTCGTGGGAGACCAGTTCGAGGCCGATGGTGGTCCCCCAGCCGACCTGGCCGATGAGCGGGGAGAGGTCCACCGACTGGTACTGGTAGCCGTTGGTCGGGTTGCGGCCGCTCCAGGTCTTCACCGTGCCGAGCGGCTGCCCGGTGTACTGGTCGATCGCCACCAGCGACAGCGTGTCGGCGGCGGGTGCCGCGGGGTCGACCGGCGCCACGTCCAGCCAGAAGGAGAAGCTCGCCTGCCCGTAGCCCGGGTAGGTGTTGAGGTAGGTGGTGATCGAGTCGTCCGTCCCGGTGTTCTGGCCGAGCCAGGCGTACCAGGAGCCGGAGTGCGGCGCGTGCAGGCTGGACGGGGTGATGAGGTTGTAGCCCGACGGGCTCCAGGCGTCCGTCATCACGGTGTGGTTCACGTCCGCCGAGCCGTTCTCGAAGCCCGGGTCGATGAGCTGCTCGATCCCGCCGCAGCCCGTGCCGCCGGAGGCGCTGACGTTCTCCCAGAAACCGGTGGAGGCCGCCTTGCCCGCCGGGTCGGTCGCCGTGACGGTGATCCGCTGGTAGCCGTTCGTGGCGGCGGCGGTGCCGGAGATCACCCCGCTGTGGGCGTCGACGGCCAGCCCCTGCGGCAGTCCGGTGGCGCTGTAGGTCAGGGCAGCGCCGCTGCTGGAGACGCCCACCGCCGGGATCGACAGCGGCTGCCCGGCCTTGTCGGTGCGGTCGCACATGGTGCTCACCGAGACCGGCGGGGAGGCCACGACCGGGTCCGAGGCCATGCACAGGTGGTCGGCGTTGGACCACAGGGTCTGCAGCGGGAAGGAGCCGGTCGAGAGGTCCTCGGTGAACAGCCCGCCGTTGGAGCCCTTGGGGATCCAGGCGCACTTGTCACCGATCTCCTGGCCGGTGGCGTCGGTCCAGCCGCCGGGGGTGTTCGGGTCGCTCACCGTCTCCGCGTACTCGTGGCCGCCGATGATCCCGTAGCCGTCCAGCCGCCCGCGCGGGGTGTTCTCGCCGAACCAGTTGGTGCCGCAGCCGGCCACGTCCGTCAGGTACGGCATGTTGGTGTAGGCGAGCTGGCCGTACGGGGAGCGCTGGAAGTCGTGCCAGGCGCAGTAGCCCAGCTCCTTCCACTTGTCCGGGTCGGTGCCCTGCGGTGAGTCGATGACGTACTGGACGTTGCGGTTCTGCGCCTCGGTCAGGTTGCCGAAGTGCTTGGCGGCGGCCAGCGCCTCGGCTCCGAGCTGCGGCTCGGTCGCGGACTGCGGCGCGGGGGCGGCGTTGTCCACCCAGACGCCGGCGAGCACGCTGCCCGGCTGCGGGTACGGGATGTGCGCGGAGCCGGCCGGGCACTGGACGGAGCCGGCGGCGATGCCCTCGCAGTACTGGGTGAGCACGGCGCTCCAGCCGTCGCCGGCGCTGCCGAGGCCCTTGAAGAAGTCCTGCTGGTAAGGGGCCGCCTGGTCCGGGTCGCCGGTGGTCACGGTGTCGCCGGTGGCGTTGGTGGACGGGGTGCCCCACTGGGAGCCCCAGAGCACCAGGTAGACCTTGGGCGCGCCGATCACCACACCGGTCGACTCCTGGCCGCCCTTGTAGGTGACCTGGAGGTCGTACTGGTTGGCGACGTTGCCGTCGCCGTGCTCGCCGGTGCCCGGGTCGGCGCCGTCCACCAGCTTGGGCGCCTTGGTGGTGGCGCCGACGGGCCCGGCCTTGGCCGCCCCGACCCGGCGCGGGCCGGACTTCTGCGGGGCGGACTTCTGCGGGGAGGCGGCCTTCGGGGTGCCGGGCCGGGCCGCCACGGTGGTGGGCTGCGGCGCGTGGGAGTCGGCCATCGCGGACAGCGGACTGCTGAGCGCGGCACCGGCCAGCGCGGCCGCGAGCGCCACCAGGGCGGTGCGCGGGGCGCGTCGGGCGCGTCCGGGCGTGCGGGATCGGAATCTGAACACGGGTCGGGTTCCGTCTCTCGTGACGTGGGGGGGGAGGGGTGCACGGGTGGGGCACACATGCGGTCCGGAAGGACGGGGAACGGGGTCTCACTCCGGGCCGACCACTGTGCAATGCGCCATATGATATTTCACTGATGGGCGCGCACAAGGCCCTCCGTGCGACGCCCGGCAGCGCCACCCGACCACTCGCACACCCCTCGGCGGGTCACCGCGCCCGCCCCGCCCGGCCCGATCGCCCGCGAACCGGCCGCGCGTCAACTCTCCGGCCGGGCACCGATTTTAACCGCCCCTTACCCGACCACACCCCCGCCTTGACCCGCTGTCCGCCCGGGCGGTGAATCGTCTGGCCGCTCGGGCGGCGGGCCGTCAGACCCGCCGCCCCGCGCTCGCCTGCGCCACCAGGTACGGCACCAGCCCGCGCTCCGCCAGGGCCGACCGCCAGGCATCCCGCGCCTGCACCAGCTCGCCCGGCCCCTCCGTCGCCCCGGCCTCCGGGCCCCGCCCCCGCGCCGCCGACCCCAACAGCCCCAGCCCGCCGACCAGCAGACAGACCGCCGCCACCCCGGCGGCCACCCAGCCGGCCCCCACCAGCGCGTGCCCCAGCACCGCCAGGTCCTCGGCCAAGCCCAGCAGATGGCCGAGCACCAGGAAGGCCACGGCCGCGGCGACCGCGATGATCGGCACGATCACCCCCAGCACGCCCCACCAGCCGGACGCCCGCTCCCGCGCCGGCGCGTCCACCGGCAGCCGCGCCACCGCGTCGGCGTCCGCCCGCAGTGCCGCGTAGCGCTCGTACTCCGGCGCCGCGGCGGCCAGCACGTACTCGGCGTTCTCCCGCGCCGTCCGCCGCAGCCGCTCCACCCCGCGCGCCTCCTCCCCACTGTCCCGCAGCGCCGCCCGCACCTGCGGCGCGGCCAGTGCCCTGCTCAACTCCGTCTCGAAGTCGGCCCGATCCTGCTGCGGCAGTCGAAGCGGCCTGTCCATGCCGTGCCCCCGTTCGCTGTTCACTCCGAGCCTTAGTTCTACAGCACTGTAGAACAAGGGGCCAGAGCCGGACCGGCCCCTTCACCTGTGGAATCGTGAAGCGGAACGGCTGCCTCGGCGAACCGCCGACACCCCGGACAGCACCGAGGCCCGGCCGGAGGGCCGGGCCACGATGACGGCGACGGTGACGGGCGGTCGGGGGGGTCCCGGGGGACGGGCGGTCGGCCGGGCGGGCGGGCGGGCGGGCGGGCGGCTCAGCCGGCGGCGAGCTTCACCCGGCGGCTGTCGGCCGAGGCGGACGGCGACGCACCGATGTTGGAGACGGTGGCGATCACGACGGCGTCGACGTCCGGGATCCAGTTGGAGGTCTTGGACTGGACGATCAGCTGGCGCTGCCGCTGGTTGCCGTCGCAGACGATGTCGGCCTCGGCGGTGCGGCTGGAGCCGAACGCCTTCGAGGCTGCGTCCTCCGGGTCCGTCTGCTCGACCGAGACGGTGAGCGACCGGGCCTCGTCGGCGACCGAGCAGAGGTAGCCCACGTCCACCCGGACCCGGCCGGGCACCTTCGGGTCGATCCGGGCCTCACCGAGGGTGACCGCCGTACCGGGCGAATCCCGCACCACACGCCGGGCCGGGGCCTGCGCCGGGGCCGGGTCGGCGGCCAGGGCGGGA
Source organism: Kitasatospora sp. NPDC127060 (assembly GCF_042724935.1). Classification (NCBI taxonomy): domain Bacteria; kingdom Bacillati; phylum Actinomycetota; class Actinomycetes; order Kitasatosporales; family Streptomycetaceae; genus Kitasatospora; species Kitasatospora sp. NPDC127060. The sequence continues at coordinate 47,593 of NZ_JBHXEG010000036.1, read as the reverse complement.
GCAGCGAGGCCGGTGAGGGCCGAGGTCAGTGCTGTCAGGACGATCCACCGCTGCACGAGGGGCTCCAAGGATTGGGGACGCGTTGCGGCCGACGCTAACCGTCACTCAGAGCACCTGCGCGCCGGGTCGTCCGATCGTCGTACGGGCGCTCCGGCGGCGGGAGGCCGATCGGGTAACGGTCCCGGCCGTCGCGGCGAGCGCCCGCAACGCGTCATCCGGTCGGCCGGTGACTCCGCCGCCCGGGCCTCCCCCAGCGCGTCCGCCCGCCTGCTGGGGCTCGGGGACGCGGAACCGGAGACGCCCGCACGGAAACGCACGCACGAAAACGCGCGCACGGAAACGCGGACCCGGAAAGGTCCCGGAATGCCGGACGGCCACCGGCCGGTGTTCAGCGGATTCCACGGGCGACGAACCAGGCCAGGGCGAATCCCGCCGACGGCCACCGCCGGCCACGATCACCGCTGGATTCCAGGACGCAACGACCGGGGCCATGCCCGGCGCAGCCGGCCGGGAATCCTGGCCCGGTCCCGCGGCGTCCGCTCGTCATTCCGGGTGACGGCCTTTCCGAGGTCCGCGGCCAACAGGGAGCCGATGCCGAACAGCAGGATCCCGAGGACCGCGCTCAGGCCGGGGGCGGCACTCGGGCCCGCGCTCAGGCCGGGCCCGCGCTCAGGCCGGGCCCGCGCTCAGGCCGGGCCCGCGCTCAGGCCGGGGCCGCGGCGTGCCGCTCGGCGACCAGGACCACCAGGTCGCCGAACTTCCGGTGCGAGACGATCTCGATCGCGTCCACCGTGACCTGGAGCTTCTCCTGGATGTCGGCGGCCAGGTAGACGGCCACGATCGAGGTTCCGCCGCACTCGAAGAAGTCCGTCCCGGCGGTGACCTCGTCGCACTTGAGCAGTTCGGTCCAGATCGCCGCCAGCTGGCTGTTCAGATCCATGTCACATTCCTCCCGGTGGGAGTCCCGGCGAATTCACAGGACATTCGTGGAAAACGGAAAGTACGGGATCCGGCGGGCCCGGATCCGCATTCGCGCACGAACTCGAGGATGTCGGCGAACGTCACGGGCGGCACACGACCGGATATCGATCCGATGACCCGTCAACTCTTTCACGCGCGGCCTATTGCGTCAAGGTGCGAACGAACCCACCGGCATTCCGGCGGGCGCGCTTGTCAGTCATTCCCGGTGCCCCGGGAAATCGGTCAGTGTTTCAGGACGTTGAACCGCCCCTGGTGGTAGAGCAGTGGACGACCGGGCCCGCCGGCGTCCCCCGCGATCACCTCGGCCAGCAGCACCCGGTGGTCCCCGGCGGGCACCCGCACCACCACCCGGCAGACCAGCCAGGCGGGCACGTCGTCCAGGATCGGTATCCCCCGGGGGCCGGGCGCCCAGCGGGTCGGCGCGGCGAAGCGGTCGATCCCGCTACGCGCGAAGGTGGCGGCCAGCTCCCGCTGGTGCTCCCCGAGGATGTGCACGCCGACGTGCTCGGCGTCGGCGAACACCGGCCAGCCGGAGGAGCCGGTGCTGATGCCGAAGGAGACCATCGGGGGGTCGGCGGCGACCGAGGTGAGCGAGGTGGCGGTCAGTCCGACCGGCCGCTCCCCGCACGCCGTGATCACGGCGACCCCGGCCGCGTGCCGGCGGAAGGCGGACCGGAACAGCTCGCCGGACGCCGGCTGTGGTCCGCGGAGTCCGGCGGCGGGCGCGGTGCGGGTCCTTCCCCGGGCGGCTGCCACGGCTCAGCCCGTCGGCCCGCCGGCCGCGAACAGCGGCTTCAGCGCGCGGTCGCGGGCCCAGGCGGCGCCGAGGTCCTCGGCCACCACGCAGTACATGACGCCGTTGTTGCCGTCGAAGGCGTTGGTCAGCACCACTCCGGTGCGGGTGGCCGGGTCGTAGCCGAGGCCGGCCTGTCGGATGGCGGCGTGGGCGGCCGGGAACGACGGGGTGGACCAGCCCTCCGGCCAGACCCGTTCGAGGATGACCCGGTCCTTGCCGAAGCCCTCGCCGACCCCGTACCGGCCGATCCGCCCGTAGATGTGGGTGGATCCGGTGACCCGGCCGTTGTACTCGGTGAAGAGCACCTCGCGCTCGGGCGTGACGATCGCGTCCGGGCCGAGGATGCCGCGGTAGCCGATCGCGTGCAGCGCCTCGGCGAGCCGGCGGCCGCCCTCGATGATCCGCTCCAGCACGTCCGGCTCCAGACCCTGGGAGGGCATGATCTGGCCCACCGCGTAGGGGGCGGACAGCAGTTCGCCGTCCCCGGTCAGCTCCACCCCGTCCTCGGTGAGCAGGAACTCGGTGAAGAAGGCGGAGCTGTCGCGGACGTAGCGCTCCGCCACCGGACGCCCCCGGCCGGCCGCGGTCAGCCACTCCCACCGCTCGCGCAGGTAGGACCGCACCTCGGCGCGGCCGTCCACGGTGATCACCCGGCGGGCGCCGATCGGGCGGAACCGCTCGCCGGTGGTCAGGATCTCGTTGCCGCGCCCGCCGGAGAGGTAGTCGTGCTTGACCACCACCGGTCCGCCGCCGAGGAGTTCGAGGATGGCCTCCTCGGCGGCTTCCGGGCTGGTGCAGACGGCGCCCTCGGGCAGCGGCACCCCGGCGCCGCCGGCGATGGTGCGGAACGCGGACTTGCTGTTGGCCAGCACGCCGCCGGCCTGGTCGACGAAGCCGTAGCCGGGCATCGCGTCCTGGACGCCGAGGGTGCGGGCCAGCCGGGCCACCGCCGCGTCCGGCCAGAGCGCGGACAGATGGGTGACCGTACGGTCGCCGACGGCCTCCTCCAGCGCCTCGACGAACTCCGGGTCGGCCAGCCGGGCCGGGGAGAGGGTGCCCTCGCTGCCGGCGTGGGCGGGCGGGACGACGACCGTCAGGCTCTGCCGCCGCACCCCGGTGTGCGAGGTCACGTAGTCGAGGAAGGCCTCCTCCGGGCGCACCGGCAGCACCAGGACGTCGCCCTCCTCGGCGAACCAGGCGATCCGCTGCACCCACCAGCCGGTCCAGCCGCGGTCGGTCCGGACGTCCTCGCTGAAGTCGTTGGCGATCAGGATCCGGGTCCCGTCGCCGGTGCCGCGGGCCGTGCGGGCGGCCCGCTCGCTGGGCAGGATCAGCATCAGTTCTCCCGTTCGATCAGGGTGGCCATGGTGGCGACGGTCGGGGCTGCGAGGACCTCCACGAGGTCGAGTTCGACGCCGAACCCGTCCTGGAGCGCGGACAGCAGTTCCAGCAGCCGGATCGAATCCCCGCCGCTGGCCATGAAGTTGCCGTGCAGGTCGGCCGAGGGGACACCGAGGACCCGGCACCAGACGGCGGCCACCGCGATCTCGGTCGCGGTCCGCGGTGCCTCGCCGGGGCCGGCCGCGACCTCCTCGGGGGCGGGCAGCGCGGAGCGGTCCAGCTTGCCGGTCGGGCCGAGCGGCATCCGCTCCAGGGCGAGCAGGCGCCAGGGCACCGCGTACTCGGGCAGGGTGCGGGCCAGGTAGCGACGGAGTTCCTCGGGGTCGGGCGGGAAGGCCGTCGCGGGGGTGACGTACCCGACCAGCCGGGCCACCGGCTGCCGGGTGTCCACGGTGAGCACGGCCTCGGCGACGGTGGGGTGGCCGCGCAGCACCGCCTCGATCTCCCCGGGTTCGATCCGGTGGCCGCGGATCTTGATCTGCCGGTCCTTGCGGCCGCGGAAGACCAGGGCTCCGTCGGCCCGGCGGCGCACCAGGTCGCCGGTGCGGTAGAACGGCGTTCCGTCCGGCCCGGTGCCGAACGCCGTTGCGGTGACGTCGGGTTGCCGCCAGTACCCCTCCGCGACCCGCTCGCTGTGGATCTCCAGTTCACCGCAGAGCTCGGTGGGGTGGCCGTCCTGGTCGACGAGCCGGATCCGGACGCCGTCGACGGGGTGGCCCACCGGCAGCGCGCCGCTGCCGAGGTCGGCCCGGCCGGCCAGGTGCTGGGTGACCAGGGTGCACTCGGTCGGGCCCAGCCCGTTCACCAGCGCGCTGCCCTCCGGGAAGGCGCCGAGGAACCTGCGCAGGTCGTGCTGGGTGGCCTCCTCGCCGCCGAGCACCACCGCGCGGACGGCCGCGAGCGTCGGCTCGGGCCGGGCGGCGTCGGCGGGGAGGTCCCCGGTGAGGTGCCGGAACAGCGTCGGGGTGCAGTGCACGATGCTCGCCCCGGCCGCGGCCAGCCGGCCGCGCAGTTCGGGGGCCGGCAGCAGCGGGTCCAGCACGTGCAGGGTGGCGCCGGTGAGCAGGGCGCCGTAGAGGTCCATGACGGCGGCGTCGAAGGTGTAGCGGGCCAGCAGGGGCACCTGGTCACCCGGGCCGAGCCGGAGCCGGTCGGCGTAGCAGAGCCCGTGGGTGAGGACGTTGTGCCGGGTCTGGGTGACCGCCTTCGGCTTGCCCGTGGAGCCCGAGGTGTGCAGCAGGTAGGCGGGTGCGCCGGGGTCGACGGCCCGTCCGGGATCGCCCGGCTCCCCCGGATCGGTCAGGTTCCCCGGATCGGTCAGGTCCAGCGGGAGGACGTGCCGGCCGCGGAACACCGCCGCGGCGCGGTCGGCGAGTTCGGGGTCGCAGACGACCGCGCCGACCTCGGCGTCCAGCAGGAGGCGGGTGAGCCGGGCGTCCGGCTGGCGCGGGTCCAGCGGGACGTACGCGGCACCGGACTTGAGCACCGACCAGACGCCGACCACCGAGCCGAGGTCATGGGCGCAGAGCAGGGCGACCCGCTTGCCCGGGCCGCCGACGCGGCGCAGCCGGCGGGCCGTCGCGCTGGTGATCCGGTCCAGTGCGGCGTAGCTGAGCGTGCCGGAGGGGCCGGTCAGCGCGGGCCGCTCGCCGTGGGCCCGCGCGGTGCGGCGGAAGCGGTCGACCAGGTCCTCGCCCCGCTCGGCGGGCGCGGGGGCGCGGTGGCCCGCGGGGACGGGCAGCCGCCACTCGGGGAGGTGGACCGGACCGTCCTGCACCCGGAGGTCCCGCAGCGGCTGGCCGGGCTTGGCCACGGCCTCGGAGAGCAGGGTCAGGCAGTGGCCGAGGATCCAGCCGGCGGTGGCGCGGGAGATCAGGCTCGCGTTGTAGTGCAGGGCGAGCGCGCCGCCGTCGTCCGCCAGTGCGAGGGCGAGGTCGGGCGCCACCGCCCGCAGCTCCGGCTCGGCGGGGCGGCCGGCCACGGCACGCAGCTCGGGGGCGGTGGCCGGCGGCGGGCTGCCCAGGGCCTCGGCCGCGGCGGCCCGGCAGCGGAGCAGCTCCTCGGCGAAGGGGGCGTCGGGCCGCAGCTCCAGGCGCAGCGGGCGGATCCCGGGCCCGCCGGCCGACCCGGTCGTCGGTGCGGCGGCCCGCCCGGCCGTCGGGCCGGCAGCCGGTAGGGCCGTCGGGGCAGAAGCCGGTACGGCCTCGGCGAAGGAGCCGGCGGCCAGGCCGAGCAGCAGGTCCGTCTGCCCGGTGTGCCGGTGCAGCACGGCCGCCCACACCGTGAGCAGGGTGATCGCCGCCGGCACGCCGGTGCTGCGGCCCAGTTCGACGAGCAGGGCGGTCGTCCCGGCGGGGAGCGGCACGCTCTCGGTCTCGCCCCGGTACGGTCCGGCGGTGAGCCGGGGCCGGTCGGTGGCCAGGTCGAGCGGCGCCGCTCCCGCCGTCGCCTCCCCGTCGCGATCGGGCCGGCGACCGGCGCCGATCGGCTCGGTGCCCTCCATGACTGCTCCTTCCGGGCTTCAGCTTGGTGGTGGATTGCCGGTCCGATCCGTCATGCCTGGTCCCGCCGGGGAGCGCCCCCCGGTCAGCCGGAGGGCAGTACGTCGGCCGGGTCTCCGTGCCAGGAGTGCCACAGCCGGGCGTACGGGCCGCCCTGGCGGACCAGTTCGTCGTGGCTGCCGGTCTCGCTGATCCGGCCGTCCTCCATGACCACGACGCGGTCGGCGTCGTGCGCGGTGTGCAGCCGGTGGGCGATGGCGATGACGGTGCGTCCGGCCAGGACGGCGGCCAGGCCGCGCTCCAGCTGCCGGGCGGCGCGCGGGTCGAAGAGCGAGGTGGCCTCGTCCAGGATCACCGCGTACGGGTCGGTCAAGACCAGCCTGGCCAGCGCCAGTTGCTGGGACTGGACCGGGGTGAGCGCGACCGCCCCGGAGCCCACCTCGGCGTCCAGGCCGAGTTCGGACGCCCAGTCCCAGGCGTCCACCGAGCCGAGGGCCTTCTCCAGCTCCTGGTCGGAGGCGTCCGTCCGGGCGATCAGCAGGTTGTCCCGCAGGGTGCCCCGGAAGACGTGCTGCTCCTGGGTCACCAGGGCGATCTCCCGGCGCAGTTCGGCCAGCGGGATGTCGGTCAGCGCGGTGCCGCCGATGGTGATCGCGCCGGACCGGGGGGTGTGGATGCCGGCCAGCAGCGCGCCCAGGGTGCTCTTCCCGGCGCCGGACGGGCCGACGATCGCGAGCCGCTCCCCCGGTTTGACCACCAGGTCGACGGAGTGGAGGACGTCCTGCCCGTCGCGGTAGGCGTGGGTGACGCCCTGGACCACGATGTCCTTGCCGCTGGGGACGTGCTCCGCACCGGCCTCGGCCGCCTCCCCGCCGGTGCCGGCCGCCTCCTCGGCAGGGCTGCTGACGCCGAGGATCCGGGCCAGGGCCGTGCCGCCGACCTGCAGTTCGTCCATCCAGTACAGCAGCCGGTCGACCGGGCCGATGATCTGCTGGACGTAGAGGGTCGCCGCCGTCACGGCCGCGATCGAGACGTGCCCGTCCAGGTACAGCAGCCCGCCGACCAGCAGGGTGGCGGCCACCGGCAGGATGTACCCGGTGTCCGCGATCGGCAGGTAGACGCTGCGCAGGTAGAGGGTGCGGCGCTCGGCCGCGTAGGACTCCGCGATGTCCCCGTCGACCCGGGCGGAGCGGTGGTCGGCCAGCCGCATGGCCTCCACCGTGCGGGCGCCGTCGACGGTCTCGCTGAGGCCGCCGGTGAGCCGGGCGTAGGAGGCGTTGGCCCGCAGGTAGCCGGCCCGGGCCCGGCGCAGGTACCACTGGGTGGAGAGCCACAGCACCGGTACCGCGACCAGGCAGGGCAGCACCAGGACGGGCGCGGTCAGGGCGATCGCGCCGAGCGTCAGCGCGACCGTGGCCAGCGCCACCAGGGTGTCCGGGACGGCGAGTTGCACGGTGTTGGCGAGGACGTCGATGTCCCGGGTGGTGCGACTGATCAGGTCGCCGGGGCCGGCCCGCTCCACGGTGGCCAGCGGCAGGGCGAGCATCCGGTCGACGAACTCCTCGCGCAGCCGGGCCAGCACCTTCTCGCTGAGCTTCAGCGAGGCGAGCATGGCGAAGCGGGTGAAGGCCGCCTGGGCGACGACGGCGACGCAGATCGTCACGGCGACGCGGGTGACGTCGTCGACGCCCTTTCCGGCGTCCTCGACCAGCCCGCCCAGCAGCTTCGGGGCGACCAGCCCGGCCACCGTGGCGAGGGCGTGCAGCAGCAGCGCCAGGGAGAGCTGCCGGGGGTACTGGAGCATGAGGCGCCGGGCGTAGGAGCGCACCTCTCGGGGTGTTGCCACGGGCAGGATGGTCACGCCACTGCTACCTCTCGGGTCACGACGGATCGATAGCGGGCGTTGCCGAGCAGTTCCTCGTGGCTGCCCTCCGCCACGGCCTTGCCGTGTTCCACGTAGACCACGTGGTCGGCGTGGTCCAGCACGATCGGGCTGGTGGTGAACACCACCGTCGACCGGCCCCGTCGGTGGGCGCCGAGCCGGGCGGCCACCCGGCCCTCGGTGTGGGCGTCCAGCGCGCTGGTCGGCTCGATCAGGATGAGGGTCTCCGGGTCGGCGACCAACGCCCTTACCAGGTTGAGCCGTTGCTGCTGGCCGCCGGAGAACTCGCGGCTGCCGAGGATCTCCTGGCCGAGGCCGTCCGGGAGCGCGTCGACGATGTCGGCCGCCGAGGCGTCGTCGATCGCGCGGTCCAGCCGGCCCGTGTCCTCGGCCGCGCGGGCGTCCGGGTCGAGCTGGGCGCCCAGGGTGCCGGAGAACAGCCGGGCGCCGTGGTCCACCACCAGGATCCGGCGGCGCACCTCGTCCAGCGGGAGGTCCGCCAGCGGGACGCCGCCGTAGCTGGCGGAGGAGTCGGTGTACCGGCCGAGCCGGTCGGTCAGCAGCTGGGCGTCCCCGGCGGTGGCGCAGGCCACCGCGACGAACCGGCCCGTGGGCAGGTCGATCCCGGACTCCGGGTCGCGCAGCGCGCCCTGCTCGGGGAGGTCGGCCGCGTCCCGGTCACCCGAGGTCAGTTCGCGCTCCAGGGCCAGGAATTCGGACGCCATCCGGGCGCCGACCAGGGCTCGGGTCAGCTGGTCGACCATGGTCGTGGCCCGGCGCAGCTGCTCGGCGAGGAACACCGCGTAGCCGTAGAAGGCGACGAGTTCGCCCGGGCTCATCCGGTCGCTGTCGACGAAGTGGGCGCCGAGCCAGACGATGGCGGTGATCAGGAGCCCCGGAAGTAGCAGCCGGCCCGCCATCACATTGGCCTCGACGGCGGCCACGCGGACGCCCTCTCCGCGCACCCGCTGGGAGCGCTCGTGGTAGCGGGCGGCGAAGACCTTCTCGCCGCCGATGCCGCGCAGCACGCGCAGGCCCTCCACGATGTCCACGGCGAGGCCGGCGAGCACCCCCTGCTCCTTGCGCAGGCCCTGCTGACGGCTGTGCAGCACCCGCATCAGCCGGGCGATGGCCCAGGCCGACAGCGGCACGCCGACCAGGGCGACCAGGCCGAGCGGCCAGGAGACCGTCAGCATCACCCCGGCGATGACCACGATGGACACCACGGCGCCGCCGCCGCGGGCGGTGCTCTCCAGGGCGATGCCGATCCGGGTGATGTCGGTGGCGCCGACGCTGACCACCGAGCCGGCGGACACCCGGCGCGGCAACTCGGCTCCGAGAGTGGCGGCTTGACGGGTGACCAGCTGCATCGTCCGGTAGCTGGCGCCGAACCGGTTGGTCACCGAGCAGCGGTCGCGCAGGGTCCCGGTGACGGCCTGGATGACGCCCAGGGCGAGGACGGCGGCGCTCCACAGCACCAGCGCCCCCTTGTCCCGGGCGATCAGCCCCTCGTCGATGCCCCGGCCGATCACGGCGGGCACGAAGGCCTGGGCCAGCGTGCAGACCACTCCGTAGCAGACGGCGAGGATGACCGAGGTGCGGTGGTTGGCCACCAGCCATAGGAGGTAGCGACTTGGGGAGCCGAGTGCGGGCCTGCCCGGATCTGGTTCGGGGAACTGGCGCATGTCGTCCAACACTTGTCGTCTGGGGGGCACCCCCCGCGTCGGCAGGGCAGGTGCGACGGAAGGAACTAGGCCTTGGTGCCCATGCTGAGCCCGTGCTCGTACGGGAGCCCGCCTATGGTCTTGACGTCGCCGAAGCCTACCTGCTGCAGCCACGCCTCGTAGTCCTTGGCCGGGTAGGCCATGCCCTGGCCGCTGGCGAGCACGTTGAAGTAGAGGCCGAGCCGGGCGGAGAAGATCCCGCTGGTCTCGTCGTCGGAGACGTTGTAGCCGTAGACGAAGACCTTGCCGCCGGACGGCAGGGCGTCGTACGCCTTGGCCAGCAGCGCGAGGATCTGGTCCTCTGCGAAGATCTCCAGGACGTGGCTGAACAGCACGGCGTCGGCGCCGGCCGGGAACGGCTCGGTGAAGATGTCCCCGGGGTGCAGGACCACCCGGTCGGCCAGCTCCGGGGTGACGGCGTGCTCGGCGAGCCGCGACACGCTGGGCATGTCGAAGACCGTCGACCGGAGGTCCGGGTGGCGCCGGGCGAGCCGGACCGAGGTGGTGCCGTCGCCGCCGCCCACGTCGAGCAGGTGCCGCACCGGGGCGAACTCGCCGCGGTCCACCAGCGCGTCCACCGAGCGGAGCGTGAAGGCGCTCATGGCGCGGTGGAACACCGCCTCCAACTCCGGGTTCCGGGCGAGCCGTTGGTAGAGCGTGGGCTCGTCGCCGGGGTGGTCGGCGAGGGCGAGGTTGGTGCCGGCCCGCAGGGCGGCGGTCATGTGCGAGAAGGCCGGGTAGTAGACCTCCTTCCAGCCGACCACGATGTGGGCCCAGCTGTCCGGGGCGTCCGAGGCCAGGAGGTCCCGGGCCACCGGGGAGTTGGCGTACGCCCCGTCCGTCCGCTCCAGCAGCCCGGTCGCGCAGACGGCCTGGAGCAGCACGCGGAGCTGGTGGGCGGGGATTCCGGCGAACGCGTGGATCCGCTCGAACGTTGCCCCGGGGTGGTCCGCGAGGAACCGGAAGACGTCCAGTTCGACGGCCGTCGCCACCGCGTTGAAGAGGGCGGGGGCGTTCACCAAGAACCGGAAGCGCTCGTAGACCGGGTCACCCTCGTGCGAGTCGCTCATGGGATGAGCATTCCCTTCCTGGACCATCAGCTGACGAATTCCGACCTTGAGGGGGTTCCGACGCGGGGGTCGCCGATCCGGGCACGGCTGCGGCCCTGGCGATTCGATCCGTCGGAAATTGGTCCTGAGTGGAGATGTCGCTTCTTACGCGATCCATGTCCGCGCACAATGGCGGATTATTACTCGAAGTCGAGTCTTGCACATGTACAGCCAAGCCGTCAATCCCGAGATCCACAGCCGCCCGGATGCCACGACCCAGCTGACCCGAGCCTCTCCGACCTGCCGATGCCAGGTCAATCCCCTTGCTCGAAAGGAGAGTTCAAGAGGACGCCGACCAGGGCGGCCCACCGCTCTGACGCACCGTCAACTCACGGCGGGGTCGCCAATGATACCAAGATCATGAATTTCCGGCGGAGACTCCGCGAGCTTTTGGGTGAATCGCTCACAGACGGAGAAACGCCCTTTGAACAACCAGGGGTTGACGAACCGTCTCGGCGCGGTGAAGTAATGGTGAGAGCCCGCATGACCGCGCACGCCCCCGGATCCCGGCACAGGTTGGCGGATTGTAGGCCCCGCTCTGGTCACGGCGACCCAAGTGTGCTTGCATGTCGAACTATCCAAGGTGCCAGAACCGCCCTGCCCCTGCGGGCCGGAGCCACCCCGCGGCTGCGTTGAGGATTCCCGCCGCCACGGTCGGCGCCCGTGACACATCCGGTGCCGGCGCACCCGCCCGGCCATCGATCACTGCTTCGAGTAAGCCATGTGCCAACGGATCCACCACTGGAGGAGCCTGCGATGCAGCTGAACACCTTCGACGAATGGTCGCCGCTCAGGGAAGTGATCGTCGGCTCCGCGCTGAACTACACCTCGCACGAGCGCGAGCTCTCGTTCGACCTGTTCTTCCACGACAACATCGCCAAGGACAACTCGTCACGCTCGGAGTGGTACTACCCCCGGCTGTCCGCCGCCGGCCGCGACGGGCAGGCCGCCAACTCCAGCCGCCAGCCGATCAAGCAGCGCTACGTGGACGAGTTGAACGAGGACCTGGACGGCATCGTCAAGGCCCTGGAGTCCCTGGACGTCACCGTCCACCGCCCGCTGGACGTCGACCCGACGACGGCCCGGGTCGAGACCCTGGCCTGGGAGGCGTCGGTCGTCCCGCCGCTGAACGTCCGGGACAACACCCTGATCGTGGGCGACGAGATCATCGAGACGCCCCCGATGATCCGCTCCCGCTACTTCGAGACCCAGTTCCTCACCCCGATCTTCAACGAGTACTTCCGCCAGGGCGCCCGGTGGACCGTCATGCCCCGGCCCCTGATGACCGACGCCTCCTTCGACCTCAGCTACGCCCGCACCAGCACCGTCGGCGGGCCCACCGAGCCGATCGCGGACCCGCAGCCCTCCCCGTACGACGTCGGCTTCGAGATGATGTTCGACGGCGCCCAGTGCCTCCGGCTCGGCCGCGACCTCGTGGTCAACATCTCCACCGCCAACCACGCCCTGGCCTGCGACTGGCTGGAGCGCCACCTGGAGGGCCGCTTCCGCATCCACCGGGTGCACCAGCTGAGCGACAGCCACATCGACAGCATGGTGCTGGCCCTGCGCCCCGGGACCCTGCTGGTCCGCTCGGAGAAGGTCGCCGAGAAGCTCCCCGAGGCGCTGCGCTCCTGGGACCTCATCGTCCCGCCCGCCCCCGAGGGCAACAACTTCCCGCAGTACGGCGACGACGACCTCATCCTCACCAGCCCGTTCATCGACCTGAACGTGCTCTCGGCCGGCCCGGACACCGTACTGGTCAACGAGGCCTGCCCGGAGCTGATGCGCAAGCTGGAACGGCACGGCTTCACCGTCGTACCGGTGCGGCACCGTCACCGGCGGCTGTTCGGCGGCGGGTTCCACTGCTTCACCCTCGACACGGTCCGCGACGGCGGCCCCGAAGACTACCTGAGCTGATGAGCCCGACGGTGCGCGACGGCGGACGGGCCGGCCGGGCAGGGCGGGGCGGCGGGGCAGGGCGGACCGAGCGGGGCGGCGGGGCCTCAGCGGGCCTGCCACCGGGGGTCGCGCTTCTCCACGAAGGCGAGCGGCCCCTCCTCGGCGTCCCGGCTGGCCATCCGCCGCTCCTCCCAGGGGTAGCGGGTGGCGAAGGCCGTCTCCAGCGGCATGGTGACGGACCTGCCGGCCGCCTCCTTGATCGCCCGCACCGAGAGCGGCGCGCACCGGAGGATGTCGGCCACCCAGCCGTCCACGCAGGCGTCGAGCTCGGCGGCCGGCACCACCTCGTTGACCAGCCCGAGTTCGTACGCCCGCCGGGCGTCCATCGGACGGCCGGTCAGCAGGTGGCCCATCGCCGTGCGCCACGGCAGCTGCCTGGTCAGCCGGAACACGCCGCCGGCACCCGCCATCAGGCCGAGCCTGGCCTCGGGCAGGGCGAAGGTCGCGTCCTCGGAGGCGATCACCAGGTCGCAGGCCAGGGCGAGTTCGAAGCCGCCGCCCATCGCGTAGCCGCGGACCTTGGCGACCACCGGCTTGGCCAGCTCGAAGCGCTCGGTCAGCCTCGGCCAGCCCGGCTTGCCCCGGCTGCCGAAGGTGGCCGTCCCGGCGGTGCCGGACCGGACCCGCTCGGCCAGCTCCTTGAGGTCCTGGCCGACGGAGAAGGCGCGCTCCCCCGCGCCGGAGAGCACCGCCACCCACACCTCGTCATCGGCCTCGACCTCGTCCCAGACCGCCGCCAGCTCCTCGTGCATGCGCTGGTCCATGGCGTTCAGGACGCCGGGCCGGTCGAGGGTCACGCGGGCCACGTGGCCGTCCTTCTCGTACCGCACCCTCGGGTCGTCCGGGGTGCGCGCGGTAACCGAACCATCGCTGCTCCTGGATTCCTCTGACATGGCAGGGATCATAGCGGCGGCAACCACCGGATCCAATACCGGAATTCGGCCCGGAGGAGATTGATGTGAAACTCGCCGACAGGAGCGTCCGGCCCAGCCCGGAATCCTTCGCCAGGAAAGCCCGGGTCACCTCGCCGAGAATCCTGGGCGTCGGGACCGCGGTACCCGAGACCTCGTACACCCAGCGCGAACTACTGGACATCTTCGCCATCACCGATCCACGGATCCGGTCGATATTCCTGAACAGCGCCATCGAGCGCCGCGGCCTCACCCTGCCGCCGCCGCTGCCGGACGGATCGCGGGGCGTCGAGACCCAGGGGCAGCTGCTGGCCAAGCACGTCAGCAGCGGCATCACCATGGGCCGGCAGGCCGTCGAGGCCTGCCTCAAGGAGGCCGGCGCGACCCTCGCCGACCTCCGCTACCTGTGCTGCGTCACCTCGACGGGCTTCCTCACCCCGGGCTTCTCCGCGCTGCTGATCAAGGAGCTGGGCATCAGCCGGCACTGCTCCCGGCTGGACGTGGTCGGCATGGGGTGCAACGCGGGCCTCAACGGCCTGACGGCGGTCGCCGGTTGGGCCACCGCTCACCCCGGCGAGCTGGCCGTCATGGTCTGCATCGAGCCGTGCTCGGCCGCCTACGTGCTGGACGGGACGATGCGCTCCTCGGTGGTGAACAGCCTGTTCGGCGACGGCTCGGCCGCGGTCGCCCTGCTGGCCTCCGAACAGCCGGGCGACGAACAGCCGGGCGACGAACAGCCGGTCGGCCAGGTTCCGGTCGATCGGGAGCCGGCCGGCCACCCGGCGCTGCTGCGCTTCTCCAGCTGCATCGTCCCGGAGGCCTCCGGCGCGATGCGCTACGACTGGGACGACGCCCAGGGGAAATTCAGTTTCTACCTCGACCCGGAAGTCCCCTACGTCGTCGGCGCGCACGCGGAGATATCGCTCGACCGGCTCCTGCACGGAACCGGACTGCGCCCCTCCGACATTTCCCACTGGGTGGTCCATTCCGGCGGGAAGAAGGTCATCGATTCGGTCCGGGTGAATCTCGGGCTGAGCCGCTGGGACGTCCGGCACACCACCGGGGTCCTGCGCGACCACGGAAACCTGTCCAGCGGATCTTTCCTGTTCTCGTACGAACGCCTGGCGGCCGAGGGCCGCGCGAAGTCCGGCGAATTCGGCGTCTTCATGACCATGGGCCCCGGATCGACCATCGAGATGGCCCTGGTGGGCTGGTGACGGAAGGAAGGACGGTCCGGTTGAACGAGAACCCCGACCTCACACAATTGCCCGACGGGCTCGGCCTGATGGTGCGGGTCGACGGCACGCGGCCGCTGACCGACCTCACCGCCCTGCTGAACGCGGTCTGCGACGAGGTGGAGAACCGCGCCGAGAAGTCCGTCGTGGTGCTGCGGCTGGAGCCCACCCCGGCCGACGTCCGGGCCTGGCCGGGCGCCGTCGCCATCCAGCAGGTCAACCGCTGGGAACGGGCGGTGCGCCGGCTCGAACGCCTCACCGCGATGACCATCGCCGCCGCCCGCGGCGCCTGCGGCGGCCCCGCCCTGGACCTCCTGCTGGCCGCCGACTTCCGGATCGGCGCCCCGGACCTGCTGCTGATGCTGCCGGTCAACGACGGCCACTTCTGGCCCGGCATGTCGGTCTACCGGCTGGTCCAGCACCTGAGCCTCGCCAAGGCCCGGCAGATCGTCATCTGGGGCAACGACATCTCGGTCGACAAGACGCTGGAACTCGGCCTGATCGACCAGATCAGCGAGGACGTCGCCGAAGCCGTGCACACCGCGACCGTGCTGATGGGCCGGATCTCGGACCAGGAGCTGACCATCCGCCGCCTGCTGCTGCTGGAGGCCGGCTCCGCCGACTACGACGACGCCGTGGGCGTGCACCTGGCCGCCTGCGACCGCGAACTGCGCAGGCTGCAGCAGGGCGCCGCCCCCGCCGCCGGAACGCCGAGGAGCAACCGGCGATGACCGCCACCCCGCCGGCCGGCCCGGACCAGGCCCCGCCCGCCCCCACCGGCGACCTCGCCGAGGACACCACCGCCCTGGCCCGGTACGCCCGGGCCGGCGAGGAGGTGCTCGCCGCGCTCCCGGCCCGGCCCGGGCGCAGCGCGGCCCAGCAGCACCGCGCCGACGCCGTCCACACCGCCGTCCGGGCCGCCCGCCGGGCCTTCCTCGCCCGGCACACCGACGCGGTGTACGGCCTGCTCACCGACGGCCTGACCCGCCGCCCACGGCTGCCCGAACTCCTCGACGCCGCCGCCGGGCGCTTCCCCGGGCTCGTCCCGGACGGCGCCCAGCTGGCCGCCGAACGGGATCGCATCCAGGCGGACAAGGAGGGCCGGGAGATCGACCAGGGCGTCTTCTGCGCCGCGGTGCTGCGCTCCCGCACGGCGGGCCGGCACCTGATCGAGTCCATGCTGGCGCCCACCCCGCGCGCCCTCGACCTGCTGGACGGCTTCCGGGTCAAGGGGCGCGTCGACCTCGACTCCGTGGTGGTCGAGCGCCGGGACGCGGCCGCGCACGTGACCTTCCACAACGCCCACTGCCTGAACGCCGAGGACAACGGGCTGATCGCGGACGTCGAGACCGCCGTCGACCTCGCCCTGCTGGACGACCGGGTCCGGGTCGGGGTGCTGCGCGGCGGCCCGGTCGACCACCCGAGGTACCGGGGCCGGCGGGTGTTCAGCGCGGGCATCAACCTCAAGGACCTGCGCAACGGCGCCATCTCCTTCGTCGACTTCCTGCTCGGCCGGGAGCTGGGCTACCTCCACAAGATCGCCCGCGGGCTGCTCACCGACCAGGCGCCCGGCGCCTGGTCGGACCGTACGGTCGCCAAGCCGTGGGTCGGCGCGGTCGACTCCTTCGCCATCGGCGGCGGGATGCAGCTGCTGCTGGTCCTCGACCGGGTGATCGCCGAGACCGACGCCCACCTCAGCCTCCCCGCCGCCGAGGAGGGCATCGTCCCGGGGCTGGGCAACCTCCGGCTCACCCGGCTCACCGGGGGGCGGCTGGCCCGGCAGGTGATCCTCGGCGGGCACCGGATCCACGCCACCGACCCGGAGGCCCGGCTGCTCTGCGACGAGGTGGTCCCCGCCGGGGGCGTGGACGAGGCCGTCGAACGCGCCGTACGGGAGCTGGCCGCCCCCGCCGTGGCCGCCAACCGGCGGATGCTCAACCTGGCCGAGGAGCCGCTCGACCTCTACCGCGAGTACCTGGCCGAGTTCGCCGTCGCCCAGGTGGAACGGGCCTACAGCCCGGATGTCCTCGCCAAGGTGGAGCGCCGCTGGCAGCGCTCGGCGGCCAGGGGGTGAGCCACGACGTGGTGCGACTGGCCGCCGCCGAGCTGCACGCCTCGCTCCGGGAGCCGGTGCTCGGCTCGATCGGCTTCCTCAACGAGGTGATGAGCCGCTACCCGGACGCCATCTCCTTCGCCCCCGGCGCCCCCCACCCGGAGCTGCTGCGCGACCTCGCCCCCGAACGCTACGTCGAGCGCTTCCTGGCCCACCTCGTCCGGGACCGCGGCCACAGCCCGGAGCGCGCCCGCCGGCTGCTCTACGAGTACGGGCCCAGCCGCGGCCTGGTCAACGGCATCGTCGCCGACGCGCTCCGCCGCGACCAGGGCATCGACGCCGCCGAGGCGGCCGTGGTGGTGACCGTCGGCGCCCAGGAGGCCATGTTCCTGGTGCTGCGGGCGCTGTTCGCCGGCCCGGCCGACCTGCTGGCCGTCGCCAACCCGTGCTTCGTCGGCATCACCGGCGCCGCCCGGCTGCTGGGCGTGGACCTCGTCCCGGTGGACGAGACCCCGCTCGGCATCGACCTCGACGCCCTGGCGGCCGAGTGCCGGGCCGCCCGCCGGGCCGGGCGGCGGATCCGGGCCTGCTACGTGGCGCCCGACTTCTCCAACCCGGGCGGCAGCCGGATGCCGCTCCCGGTCCGCCACCGGCTGCTCGAACTCGCCGACCGCGAGGACTTCCTGGTGCTGGAGGACAACGCCTACGGCTTCACCGCCGCCCCGGGGGCGGAACTGCCGCCGCTGAAGGCGCTCGACCGGGACCGCCGGGTGGTGCACATCGGCACCTTCGCCAAGGTGTGCTTCCCCGGCGCCCGGGTCGGCTACGTGGTCGCCGACCAACCGGTGGCCGACGCGGACGGCTCCCGGAGCCTGCTGGCGGACGAACTCGCGGCCGCCAAGAGCATGGTCACCGTCAACACCTCCCCGGTCTGCCAGGCGATCATCGGCGGAATGCTGCTCGAACACGGCGGCTCGCTGGTGGAGTTGAGCCGGCACAAGGCCGCGCTCTACCAGCGCAACCTGACCCACCTCGCCGAGGCGCTGGACCGGCACCTCGCCGGGCCGCTGCCGGCCGGGATCAGCTGGACCCGGCCCGAGGGCGGGTTCTTCCTGCGCATGACGCTGCCGGTGCCGGCCGACACCGCCCTGCTGGAGGTCTCGGCGGCCGACTACGGCGTGCTGTGGACCCCGATGGCCCAGTTCCACCTCCGCGGCGGCGGCGACCGCCAGCTGCGGCTCTCCTGCAGCTACCTCGATCCCGGGCAGATCGAGACCGGCGTGCAGCGGCTGGCCGAGTTCCTGAGGAAGGAGATCCGATGACGCGTCCGACCGTCCTGCCCCCGATGCTGCCCACCGTGCGCGCCCGCCCGTTCGACCCGCCGGAGGAGCTGGCCGGGGACCGCGAGAACGAGCCGATCCGCCCGCTGCGCTACCCGGACGGCCACATCGGCTGGCTGGTCACCAGCCACGCCCTGGCCCGCAGCGTGCTGGCCGACCCCCGGTTCAGCGCCCGCTCCGAGTTCAAGCGGGCCCCGGTGGCCCGGCCCAGCGCCGACCCGTTCTACGGCCGCGCCGCCCTGCCCGGCTGGCTGGTCGACATGGACGCCCCCGAGCACACCAGGATCCGCCAGCGGCTGGCCGGCCGGTTCACCGCCCGCAAGATGAAGGACCTGCGGCCGCAGCTGGCGCGGGTCGTCGACGAACACCTCACCGCCATGGCCGAGTCGACGCCGCCCACCGACCTGGTCGAGCAGTTCGCGCTGCCCGTCCCCTCGCTGGCGATCTGCGAACTCCTCGGGGTGCCCTACGCCGAGCGGGCCGCCTTCCAGCGCAACAGCGCGACCCTGTTCAGCCTGGACGCCTCCGAGGCGCAGGCCGCCCTGGCGATGGACCAGCTGGACTCCTTCCTGCGCGAGCTCACCGAGCACAAGCGCGGCCGCCCGGACGACGGCCTGCTCAGCGCCCTCGTCGCCGACGCCACCCTGAGCACCGAGGAGATCGCCGGCGTCGGCGTCCTGCTGCTCACCGCCGGGCACGAGACCACGGCGAGTTCGCTCAGCCTGGGCGCCTTCGCCCTGCTGTCGCACCCCGAGCAGCTGGCCGCGCTCACCGGGGACCCGTCGCTGGCCGACAACGCGGTGGAGGAACTGCTGCGCTACCTGACGATCTTCCACTTCGGGGTGCCGCGCACCCCGCTGGAGGACGTCGAGCTGGCCGGCCGCACGCTCCGGGCCGGGGAGTCGGTCACCGTCTCGCTGTCGGCCGCCAACCGGGACCCGGCGCAGTTCACCGACCCGGACCGGCTGGACCTCACCCGCCGGGCCACCGGCCACCTGGCATTCGGGTACGGGATCCACCAGTGCCTGGGCCAGAACCTGGCCCGGGTCGAGATGCGGATCGCCCTCCCCGCCCTGTTCCGGCGCTTGCCCCGACTCGCCCTGGCCGTCCCGCCGGGCGAGGTGCCGCTCTCCACCGACATGGGTTTCTACGGGGTGCACCGGCTGCCGGTCACCTGGTAGCCCGCAGCCGCGTAAGCCGGCAGCCCGCACCCCGCACCCCGCACCCCGCACCCCGCACCCCGCACCCGCGAGGAGGAAACATGCACCTCACCGTCGACACCGGGGTCTGTGTCGGGTCCGGGCAGTGCGCTCTGGCCATGCCCGAGGTCTTCGACCAGGACGACGCGGACGGCACGGTCGTCCTGCTGGACGCCCAGCCGGCCCCGGAGCTGCACGACGCCGTCCGCGACGCCGTCAGGAGCTGTCCCGTCCAGGCCATCTCGGCCAACGAGCAGTGATACCCGGCAGTGACACCGAGCAGTGAGGGGAACCATGCCCGGCACCACCATCTCGGCCATCGGCCACGCCTGCGGCGACGCCCGCAAGGTGTCGGAACTGGCCGGGACGACGACCACCGACCTCGGTCCGCTGATCGCGGAGATCGTCCACTTCCGGGAGAGCCGGCAGGAGATCTGGGAGCTGGCGGTGGCAGCCGCCGAACAGAGCCTGGCCGCCACCGCCGGCCCGCCCGACCTGGTGCTCTACGTCAGCGAGAACGACCCCGACACCACCGGCTCGCTGGCCCGGATCGCCGACCGGCTCGGCCTGGCCTCGGTGGAGCACCTGGCGCTGTCCGGGCAGGACTGCGGCAACCTCGTCCCGGCCGTCCGGGCGGCCTCCGACGCGCTGGCCGCGGGCCGCTGCGAACGCGTCCTGCTGGTGCTCGCGGACCGGACGGCGGACCGGCACCGGATCATGGCCAGCGGCCTGTCGGTGTTCAGCGACGGCGCGGCCGCCTGCGTGCTCACCGCCGGTCCCGAGCCGGCCGGCCCCCGGTTCCGGGTGGCGGCCACCGGCACCCGGACGGCGGTGCGGCCGGCCGGAGTCGGCCCCGCCGAGGACGGCGTCCTCGGCACCGTCCGGCTCGCCTCGGAGGGCGTCGCCGCCCTGCTGGACGGGCTCGGCCGCGGTCGCGAGGACTTCCGGCACGTGGTGCTGCCCAACTACCGCCCGGCGGCGCAGAAGTTCCTGCTCGCGGCGATGAAGCTGCCCGCGGACCGGCTGCTGCTCGGCCCGGTCACCGAACTCGGGCACTGCTTCTCGGCCGACGTCCTGATCACCCTGCAACGGCGTGCCGCGGCTGGCGAACTCGCCCCGGGCGAGCGCCTGTTGGCCTCGGTGAGCGGGCCCCACTCCTGGTCCACGATGGCGCTGGAGTACGCCGACGGACAGTAGGCCCCGCCCGGCGTCCGACCGGCCTCGAACTCCCCACCGGAAACCGGGAGTTCGAGGCCCTTGCAGGCCCTACAGCGGGTGCCCCCGCGACTCCCGGACCAGCGCCCGGGCGATCGCGCGCAGGGTGCACGGCGAGTCGAAGTGCCAGCGCCGCAGACCGGTCAGGCCGCGGCGGCGCAGGCTCTCCACCACCGAGGGGGCCAGGATGGCCCGGCCGCCGGCCCCCGTGTAGGTGAGCGCCAGGGTGGCCGGTTCGAGGCCCTGGGTCTCCCGCAGGGCGGCGAGCAGCTCGCGCTCCGGCTCGGTCTCCGCCGCCAGCACCGGCAGCGCGTGGCTCGGCACCCAGTCGGCGCCCTCGGCCAGGTCCGGCAGGCCGCGCCCGGCGGCCCGGCCCTTGGAGGCGTCGGTGAGCCGGTAGCGGTGCGGGGCGACCAGGTCGACGGCGTCGTGCAGCAGGGCCAGCACGTGCTCGTGCACGTCGAACAGGCAGACCGACTCGTCCAGGGCCAGCTGCGCCACGATCTCGTCGGCCTCCACCGACACCTCGGCGTCCAGCACGCCCGGGACGGCGCCGACCGCCCGGCCGACGGCGTCCAGGTCGACCCAGGCGCCCTGGACCAGCAGGGCGTCCGGGTCCAGCCGGTAGCCCTCGGGCAGGATCGCGCGGGCGCTCGCCAGCGGCGCGTCCGGCTGCTCGTCGATCAACCGGATGAACCGGGGCAGCAGTTCACCCATGGTGTGGATGAGCGGTGCGGGGAACATCACGGTGTCGATGTCGAAGTCGACCGAGACCGTGGTGTCGTCGACGTAGAGCCACAGGGCGGTGGTCCAGTGGTTGTCGTCCGGCCGCCACTCGTCGGTGCGAGTGATCTCCACGGGCGTGTCGGCGGCCTCGCCGTCCGGGGCGGTCTCCCCGGGTTGGGAGGGCCCCTGGAAGTTGAAGTACAGCCCCCGGACGGTCGCCACCCCGCGCCGCTCCGCGAGGCGCGCCCGAGAGTCCAGCGAGCGCATGCCCAGGCGCAGGTCCTCGGCGTAGACCCGCAGCAGGGTGGCGGAGGCGTCGGCCAGCGACTCGGCGAAGGTCCGGTCCTCGGCGAAGTCCAGTACCACCTCGACCGTCCGGGCGAGGTCGTCGATGCTGTCGTCGGTGGGCAGTCGGTGGCCGGCGGCGTTGCCGAACATGATCCGGGGGATCCCGGAGTGGCGCGAGAACAGCCAGCCGAGGGCGTGCATCAGGACCATCGCCCGGGACACCCGGTGCCGCCGGCAGATCCGGTCGATGACCGGCAGCAGTCCGGCGTACTCGGTCGAGGAGATCACGAACCGCGAGCCGGTCGTCTCCCGTTCCGCGGCGGGCACCAGCAGTTGGGGCACCAGGCCGCGCGGGTCGGGGCTGTGGTCCTCCCGCTCGGGCGCGTGCGAGTGCACCGAGTCGCCGGTCGCCCGGTCGATCGGGTGGGTGATCCGCAGCCGCGGCTCCTCGGCGCCCCGGCAGAGCGCCAGGAACTGCTCCCGGAGGTTCTGGGTGCCCGAGCCGTCGACGATGACGTGCTCGAAGACCAGGGCCAGCACCCGGACTTCGCCGTTCTCCACGAACAGCCGGGCCGACCAGGGCGGCCGCATCAGGATCGAACCGCCGAGCAGCGGGTGCACCCCGGCCAGGTCGCCGAACTCCTCCAGGGTGTCCAACTCGGCGACGGACACCGGCAGTCGCAGGCCCTCCGGGGCGTAGACGAGCTGGACCGGCAGGTTGTCCGGGCCCAGGGCGATCGCGGTGCGCAGGCTCTCGTGCCGTTCCACCAGCACCGTCAGGGCCTCGGTCGCCGTGTCGACGGAGATCCCGGGCGGGAGGTCCCACCGCTTGGACCAGGCGACGTCGAACGCGCCCTGCTCCCGCCAGTAGATCCGCAGCCACCAGCGGGTCTGCAACGTGGTGAGGGGGCCGCTTCGCTCCACCAGACTCAACTTCTCCACACCTCCATGAACCGTTCGCGGGGCGCGGCCTCGGTCGGGCCCGCCTTCGGCCGGACAGGGTCTAGGACTCCGGCGTGCCGATGTGCCGCCGTGCCGCCCGGATCGCGGCGTTGATGTCGTCGTAGTCGTCCTCGTAACTGCCGTTCAGCAGGACGTGGCCCACGCCCGCGCGCAGGTAGTCGGCGAGCCCGGCGCCCACCTCCTGGTAGCCCCCGACCAGGAAGGGCGCGCTGGCCCGGCCGCTGCGGAAGGCCCCCAGCCAGTACGGGTCCGGGGCGGAGCCGTCGGCCTGCTGCACCTGCACCCGCTCCGACCCCGGCTCCCGCTCCTGCTCCTGCTCCTGCTCCTGCTCCTCGGCCACCGCGTGCACGGCCAGCTGCCGCGACCACGCGTTCTGCGAGATGGTCTTGAGCAGCGTCTCCTGTCGGCCCTGCCAGGACTCCGGGAACCGCTTGCCGGCCGTCGCCCAGGCCTCCTCCGCCGCGGGCTTGGCCAGGATGCCGATCCGGATCCCGATCTCGCCGGTGTAGCCGTCGGCCAGCAGCGGCCGCAGGAAGGTCTCCTCCCACTCCGGGAAGCGCGCGGGGTGGGTGACCACCACGTCGGCGATCTCCCGGGCCACACCGAGGCTGGCGGGCGAGGATCCGGCCACGAACAGCTTGCAGCGGGACAGCACGTCGGGCCTCGGCTCCAGGCTGAACCGCTCGAAGGCGTAGTAGCTGCCCCGGCCGTCGACCTCCTCGCCGTGCAGCAGCGCCCGCAGCACCCGGCCGTACTCGCGCATCCGTTCGTAGCGCTCGTCGTGGGTCAAGTGGTCTCCGGTGCGCCGCAGTTCGTCGTCGCGGGCGCCGGCCACCAGGTTGAAGTGCACCGGGCGGCCGTACAGCGCGGCGTACGCCGCCGCCATGGCCGCGGCGGTGTGCGGGGGCACCGAGGCCGGCTGGACGGCGATCAGCGGGACGAGTCCGCTGGTGACCGACCCCAGGTAGCCGGCCACCAGCCAGGGGTCCACCTCGTGGAGGTTGTGCGGAACGAGGATGCCGCCCCAGCCCGCGCGCTCGCAGGCCGTGGCGGTCTCCCGCACCCGGGTGAGGAAGTCCTGGTCGAGCACCTGGTGCTCGCTCGCCGATTCCGGAGTGACCGAGTAGAGCTGCACGATCGCCGCCTTCGATGCCGTCCGCGGAACCGTTGCCCGCGGTTCAGGGTGGTCACCATGGTTGGCCCCGGGCCTGGGCGGCCCCGAACGGCCGGGCGTCAGCCGATGCCGAGGACGCCGGTCGGGTCGTTGCTGCTGCCCTGCGGCCGGAGGTCCTCCGGGTCCACGTAGTCGCGGATGCGGCGGATCAGGGTGGTGCTGTTCTGGCCGAAGCGGTGCGGCTCACGGAGGTTGGTGATCTCCAGCCGGCCGCCCTCGCGGCCGCGCAGGGACTCCAGGTAGCGCAGCACCGCGCGCCCCTCCGGGTAGGTCATCAGGTAGTGGGCGGCGAACAGTCCGCCGGCCGGGTTGACGAGGTCCCAGTACTCGCGGACGAAGGCGAGGGTGTCCCAGGTGTCGATCCAGGCGAAGTCGACCAGGCCGAAGGCGTCCCGGACCTTGTCGGCCGAGCCGCGCAGGTCGCCCTCGATGATCCGGCAGACCCCGGAGAGCTGGAGCTCGTCCATGACCTTGAGCGCCCGGGGGGCGGAGGAGGTCGGGTCGGTCATCCGGTCGATGCAGATGAGCTGGGGCTCGTACGGCTCGTCGTAGTAGGCGGCGTGGGCGAGCGGCTGGACCTCGGCCGCGTCCGGGGTACCGAGCAGCGCCCGCTCCGCCTCCCAGGACTCCTTGTTGTCCTGGAGGGCCTTGGCCAGGAACGGGGTGGTGTATCCCATGCCCACTTCCAGGACGCGCTGCGGCCGCAGCGTCCGGATCAGCCAGTAGAGCAGCGGGGCGGTGGAGTCGGTTCCCATCTCGGGGACGTGGAGGGACTTCACGGTCGCGGCGAACGCGTCATCAATCATGCAACACCTACCGTCGGTTGCCCTGTTCGGGGGGAGGGAGTGAGGTGGATTGACCTTCGGACTGTAGCAGCCCTCCCAGGCCCCCCGAGGGCGGGAACCGTACGCTTGGTTCACATACGGCTTGTTCGGGTCACATCAAGCCGAATTGACATCCCGTCAGGACATTCGGCCAACCCGTCACACCCGCACCGACGGCCGGAGCCACACCGCCCAGGTCAGCGCCGAGCACACCGAGTAGGCCGCCAGGAACGCGAGATACGCGGTGTCACCGTTGTGACTGGAGAGGAAGGACTGCCGGAAGGCCAGGTTCACCAGTACCCCGCCGAACGCCCCGACCGCGCCCGCCAGCCCGATCAGCGCCGCCGACCGCCGGCGTGCGTCGGCCTCGGCGGTCGCCGGATCGGCGCCCGCCGCCACCGCGCGCCGGGCGACGCCGCGGTAGTGCGCCGGGATCATCTTGTACGTCGAGCCGTTGCCGATCCCGCTGAGCACGAACAGCGCGATGAACCCGCCCAGGAACAGCGGCAGCGAGCCCGCCCGGGAGGCCGCCAGCACCAGCGCCGTCCCGGCGCCCATGGCCACGAAGGTCGCCAGCGTCACCCGGGCACCGCCGAACCGGTCGGCCAGCCGCCCGCCCACCGGCCGCAGCAGCGAGCCCAGCAGCGGCCCGAGGAAGGTCAGCGCGGCGGCCTTGACCGGGGTGTCGAAGTGCTGGTGGAACTGCACCTGCAGCACCTGGCCGAAGGCGAACCCGAAGCCGATGAAGGAGCCGAAGGTGCCGATGTACAGCGCGGAGACGGCCCAGCCGTACGGATCGCGGGCGACCTCACGCAGGGCCCGCCCCGCGCCCCGGCCGTGCGCGGACGCCGGCAGGTCGTCCATCCGCCACCAGGCCCCGGCCGCCGCCGCCACGATCAGCGGCAGGTAGACCAGCGGCAGCAGCCGGGGGTGGGCGGCGCCCGCGGTGGCCAGCACCAGCAGCCCGAGCAACTGGACCGCGGGGACACCGAGGTTGCCGCCGCCCGCGTTGACGCCCAGCGCCCAGCCCTTCAGCCGGTGCGGGTAGAAGGCGTTGATGTTGGCCATCGAGGAGGCGAAGTTGCCGCCCCCGACGCCCGCCACGCAGGCGACCGCCAGCAGCGTGCCGTAGGAGACGCCCGGCTCCAGCACCACGGCCGCCAGCGCCGTCGGCACCAGAAGCAGCAGGGCGCTCACCACCGTCCAGGTGCGGCCGCCGAAGCGGGCCACCGCGAAGGTGTACGGCAGCCGCAGCAGGGCGCCGAGCGCGGTGGGCAGGGCGGTGAGGGTGAACTTGCCCGCGGTGTCGATGTGGTACTCGGGCCCGAGGAAGAGCACCAGCACCGACCACAGGCTCCACACCGAGAAGCCGATGTGCTCGGAGAGGACGGAGAGGACCAGGTTGCGGCGGGCGATCCGGGCGCCGGTGCGGGCCCAGAACTCCTCGTCCTCCGGGTCCCAGTCGGCGAGCGGGGAGGGCGTTCTGGTAGCGACCGCGGTGGTCATGCCGCCGCCTCCTCTTCGAGCGCCTCGCCGTCGACGGCGTTCCCGTCGACGGCCTTCCCGTCGAGAGCCCGGACCGGCCAGCGGCGCAGCACGGCCGGGGCGCCGTCGGGGGCGGTGTCCTCGTCCAGGCAGCGCCCGTCGGTGAGGTCGTACACCTGCTTGTACATCGGCGAGATGAGGGTCGGCCGGTCGCCGCGGCTGCCGAGCAGGCCGCGGGAGAGCACCGGGGCGCCGCTGAACGGGTCCAGGTTGTCGACCGCGTACAGCTCCCCGGAGCGGCCGCGGAACAGCGCGACCTGCCCGGCGTCGGGGAGCAACACGGCCACGCCGCGGCCGGGTTGGAGGTCGGTGAGGGCGCAGACGGTGCGCCAGTGGCTGCCGTCGTGGATCTGTACGGTCACGGGGTGAGCACCTCCGGTCGGGGCCCGGCGATCAGCACCGGGGCGTTGAGGGGGCGGCCGGCCTCGCCGGGGCGGGCGGGGCGGATCTGGCCGCGTTCGGGGACGAAGGTCACGGCGGGGTCGGGGGTGCCGGGGGCGTTGACGAAGGAGGCGAAGCGGCGCATCCGCTCCGGGTCGGCCAGGGTCTCGGCCCATTCGTCCCGGTAGCCGTCGATGTGACGCTCCATCAGTTCGTCCAGCTCGGCGGCGATGCCGAGCGAGTCGTCCAGCACCACGGCCCGCAGGTGGTCGAGTCCGCCCTCCAGCCGCTCCAGCCAGACCGAGGTGCGCTCCAGCCGGTCGGCGGTGCGGATGTAGAACATCAGGTAGCGGTCGATGGTGCGGATGAGCGTGTCGCGGTCGAGGTCGGCGGCCAGCAGGTCGGCGTGCCGGGGGGTCATGCCGCCGTTGCCGCCCACGTAGAGGTTCCAGCCGGCCGAGGTGGCGATGATGCCGAAGTCCTTGCTCTGCGCCTCCGCGCACTCGCGGGCGCAACCGGAGACGGCGGCCTTGAGCTTGTGCGGGGAGCGCAACCCCCGGTAGCGCAGCTCCAGTTCGATGGCGAGGGTGGTGGAGTCCTGGACGCCGAAGCGGCACCAGGTCTCGCCGACGCAGGACTTCACGGTGCGCAGCGACTTGCCGTAGGCGTGCCCGGACTCGAAGCCGGCGTCGACCAGCTTGCGCCAGATGACCGGGAGTTGGTCGACGGTGGCGCCGAACATGTCGATCCGCTGACCGCCGGTGATCTTGGTGTAGAGGCCGTGGTCGCGGGCGATCTCGCCGATCGTGATCAGGCCCTCGGGGGTGATCTCGCCGCCGGGTACCCGGGGAACCACCGAGTAGGAGCCGTTGCGCTGGAGGTTGGCCAGGAAGTGGTCGTTGGAGTCCTGGAGGGCACCCTGTTCGCCGTCCAGGATGTGGCCGTTGCCGAGGCTGGCCAGGATGGAGGCGACGGTCGGCTTGCAGACCTCGCAGCCCTCGCCGCCGGTGCCGTGCTTGGTGAGCAGTTCGGAGAAGCTCGCCAGCCCGGTGACCCGGACGATCTCGTACAACTCGGCTCGGCTGTGGGCGAAGTGCTCGCACAGGCCCTGGACGGTGGCGACCCCGGCGGCCTCCAACTCCTCCTTGACGACGGTGCCCAGCTGCTTGAGGCAGCTGCCGCAGCCGGTGCCGGCCCGGGTGCACTTCTTGACCGCGGCGACGCTGTCGGCGCCCTGCTCGCGGACGGCGGCCCGGACGGCGCCCTGGGTGACGTTGTGGCAGGAGCAGAGCACCGCCTCGTCGGGCAGCGCGACCGGCCCGGCGGAGGCGAACCCGGCCGGCAGCACCAGCTGTTCGGGGGCGACGGTGAGCGGCTTCCCGGCGACGGCGAGCGGGCGCAGCGCGCCGTAGCCCTCGGTGTCGCCGACCAGGACGCCGCCGAGCAGGGCGCCGTCGGCGCCGATCACCAGCTTGCGGTAGACGCCGCTGCGGCTGTCGCTGTACAGCACGTCGAGCGCGCCCTCGGCGCTTCCGTGCGGGTCGCCGAAGCTGGCGACGTCCACGCCGAGCAGCTTGAGCTTGGTGGAGGTGTCGGCGCCGGTGAAGCCCCCGCCCTGCTGCTCGGCGATGGTGCGGGCCGCCGTCTCGGCCATCTGGTAGCCGGGGGCGACCAGCCCGTACACCCGGCCGTCGACGGCCTGGGCGCACTCGCCGATGGCGAGGACGGCCGGGTCCTCGGTGCGGCAGTGGGCGTCGACCACGATGCCGCCGCGCTGGCCGACCGGCAGTGCGCAGTCCCGGGCGAGCTGGTCGCGGGCGCGCACCCCGGCGGAGAAGACCACCAGGTCGGCGGGGAGTTCCCGGCCGTCGGAGAGGGCGAGGCCGCGCACCCGGCCGTCCGGGCCGGTGAGCACCCCGCTGGCGCCGGCGCCGGTGTGGACGGTGACGCCCAGCTCCTCGATCTTGCGGCGCAGCGCGGCGCCGCCGCCGTCGTCCACCTGGACGGCCATCAGCCGGGGCGCGAACTCGACCACGTGGGTGGCCAGTCCGCCGGCCCGCAGGGCGCCGGCCGCCTCCAGGCCGAGCAGTCCGCCGCCGACCACCACGCCGGTGGCGGCGTCGGCGGCCTGGGCGCGGATCGCGTCGACGTCCTCGATGGTGCGGTAGACGTGGCAGCCGGGCGCGTCGGTGCCGGGCACCGGCGGCACGAAGGGCACCGAGCCGGTGGCCAGCACCAGGACGTCGTACCGGACTTCGGAGCCCGACCGGGTGGTGACGGTGCGGCCGGCCCGGTCGATGGTGGCGACCGGGTCGCCGAGCCGCAGGTCGATGCCGTGCTCGGCGAGGAAGCCGGACGGGCAGAGCGCGAGGTCCTCGGGCGTGCTGCCGGAGAACAGCGAGCTGAGGTGGACCCGGTCGTAGGCGGGCCGGGGCTCCTCGGCGAGCACGGTGACCCGCCAGCCGCGGGCGGCCGGCTGCTCGCTCCAGGCCTCCAGGAAGCGCTGGCCGACCATGCCGTGGCCGACCAGGACGAGGTCCCGAACGGCACCGCGATCCCGTGCGGTGCGGTCGTCAAGGGTCACTGTGGTACTCCTCCGGTGAGCAGGTGCAGGGGGTGGCCGGCGAGGGCGCCGCCGTCGGCGAAGGCGCCGGCCAGCGCGTCCACGGTGGCCAGGTCGCCGAGCAGGATGGCGCCGACCAGCCGGTCGCCGCGCAGGACGAGCTTCTTGTAGCTGCCGCGGGTGGCGTCGGTGAGCCGCAGCACGTCGAGGCCCGGGTCGAGGGTCTCGTCCACGGCGCCGAAGGCCGCGTACTCCAGGTCCCCGGTGGTGAGCCGGGCCCGCGGGCTGGTGCCCGGGTAGCGGGCGTCGGGTTCGGCGCCGGAGAGCCGGCGGGCCAGCACGTCGGCCTGTTCCCAGGCGGGGCCGGCCAGTCCGTGGACGGTGCCGCGGTGCTCGGCGCAGTCGCCGATCGCGGACACCCGCGGGGCGGCGGCGAGCCGGTCGTCCACCAGGACCCCGGTGCCGACGGGCAGTCCGGCGGCGTGGGCCAGCGCGGTGCGCGGGCGGGTGCCGCAGGCGAGCACCACCAGGTCGCAGTCCAGCCGGTAGCCGTTGGCCAGCTCGACCGCGCCGACCCTCTCCCCGCCGTGCACGACCCGGGCCCGGTTGCCCAGGTAGCAGTCGACGCCGAGGGTGCGCAGGCGCTCGCGCAGCACGGCGGCGGCCTCCGGGTCGAGCTGGCGCTCGATCAGGTGGGGCGCCTGGTGGACGATCTCGGTGCGCACGCCGAGCGCGGCCAGCGCCCGGGCGGCGCTCACCCCGAGCACCCCGCCGCCGATCACCACCGCCCGCTCGGCGCCGACGGCCTCCTCGGCGAGCCGGGCGCAGTCCTCCAGGGTGCGCAGCGTGTGCACGCCCTCGGCCAGGCCGCGGCCGTCGGGACGGCGCAGTCCGCGCACCGGCGGGAGCACCGGGTTGGCGCCGGTGGCCAGCACCAGTTCGTCCCACTCCTCCTCGGTGCCGTCGGCCAGCCGCAGGGTCCGGGCCGCCGGGTCGAGGGCGACCACCTCGCAGCCGGGCCGGGCCAGGGCGCCACCGAGCGGCAGCGCGATCGCCTCGGCGTCGTACCGGCCGGTGAGCACCTCGGCGAGCAGCACCCGGTTGTACGGGGCGCGCGGCTCGGCGCCGTACACGGTCACCGTGCCCGGCCCGCCGAGGGCGGCGTACCGTTCGGCGAAGCGGGCGGCCGCCATGCCGCCGCCGACCACCGCGATCCTCATGGCGTCACCTCCGTCTGTGCGCGCTCCACCCGGACGGCGCAGAGCTTGAACTCGGGCATCCGGGAGACCGGGTCGAGGGCCGGGTTGGTGAGGCTGTTGGCCCGGCCGGCGCCCGCCCAGTGGAAGGGCATGAAGACGGTGTCCGGCCGGATGGCGTCGGTGATCCGCGCCGGCGCGACGGCCCGCCCGCGCCGGCTGGTCACCGCGACCGGCTCGCCGTCGGCGATCCCGAGCCGCTCGGCCAGCCGCGGGTGCAGCTCGACGAACGGGCCGGGCGCGGCCGCGTTGAGCTCGGCGACCCGGCGGGTCTGGGCGCCGCTCTGGTACTGGGAGAGCACCCGGCCGGTGGTCAGGAACAGCGGGTAGGCGTCGTCCGGCTCCTCGGCGGCCGGGCGGTGGGTGACCCCGGCGAACCGGGCCCGGCCGTCCGGGGTGGCGAAGCGGTCCAGGAACAGCCGTGGCGTGCCGGGGTGTCCGGGCGTCGGGCAGGGCCAGAACACGCCGTCCTCGGCGGCGATCCGGGCGTAGCTGATGCCCGCGTAGTCGGCGTCGCCGCCGGCCGAGGCGCGCCGCAGTTCGTCGAAGGCCTGCTCGGCCTCGGCGGGGAAGCCCTCCGGCACGCCCAGCCGGGCGGCCAGTTCGCGCAGCAGCCACAGTTCGCTGCGCACGCCCTCGGGCGGGTCGAGGGCGCGGCGGCGCAGGATCACCCGGCCCTCCAGGTTGGTGGTGGTGCCGTCCTCCTCGGCCCACTGGGTGACCGGCAGCACCACGTCGGCCAGCCGGGCGGTCTCGGAGAGCACCACGTCGGCGACCACCAGCAGGTCCAGGGCGCGCAGCCGTTCGGTGACGTGCCCGGCGTTCGGCGCGGACACCGCCGGGTTGGAGCCGGCCAGCAGCAGCGCCCGTACCCCGCCGGGTTGCCCGAGGCCGTCCAGCAGCTCGTACGCGGACACGCCGGGACCGGGGATGCGCTCGGCGGGGACGCCCCACACCGCGGCCACGTGTTCGCGGGCCGCCCGGTCCTCGATCGAGCGGTAGCCGGGCAGCTGGTCGGCCTTCTGGCCGTGCTCGCGCCCGCCCTGCCCGTTGCCCTGCCCGGTCAGGCAGCCGTAGCCGCTGTACGGGCGGCCCGCCTTGCCGGTGGCCAGGCAGAGGTCGATCCAGGCGCCGACGGTGTCGGTGCCCTTGCTCTGCTGTTCGGGGCCGCGCGCGGTGAGCACGATGCCGGTCGCCGCCTCGCCGAACATCCGGGCGGCGGCACGGAGTCGATGTGTGGGCACGCCGGTGATCCGCTCCACCCGGTCCGGCCAGTGGGCCATCGCCGACTCCCGGGCCGCGTCGAAGCCGGTGGTCCGCTCGGCGATGAACTCCTTGTCCACCAGGCCGTCCGCGATCACCAGGTGGAGTAGGCCCAGGGCGAGCGCGAGGTCCCCGCCGGGGCGCGGCTGGAGGTGCAGGTCGGCCAGCTCGGCGGTGCGCGTGCGGCGCGGGTCGACCACGATCAACTTCCCGCCGTTCTCCCGTAGTTCGCGCAGGTAACGGACGGCCGGCGGCATCGTCTCGGCCGGGTTGCCGCCGACCAGGATCAGGCAGCCGGTGTGCGGGAGGTCGGCGAGCGGGAACGGCAGGCCGCGGTCCAGGCCGAAGGCCCGGCGGTGCGCGGCGGCGGCCGAGGACATGCAGAACCGGCCGTTGTAGTCGATGTTGGCGGTGCCCAGCACGACGCGCGCGAACTTGCCCAGCAGGTAGGCCTTCTCGTTGGTCAGCCCGCCGCCGCCGAACACGCCCACCGCGTCCGGCCCGTGCTCGGCCCGCACCTTCGCCAGCCCGGCGGCCACCCGGTCCAGCGCCTCCGGCCAGCCGGCCGAGCGCAGCGGGCCGCCGGGCCGGTCCCGCAGCAGCGGTCCGTCCAGCCGGGCGCCCCGGGCCAGCAGGGCGGGCGCCGTCCGGCCCTTGCCGCACAACGCGCCCCGGTTCACCGGGAAGTCCGGGCGCTCCAGCACCTCGACCGGCAGCCCGGCGCCCGGCGCGCCGGGCGACAGCCGCATGCCGCACTGCAGCGAGCAGTACGGGCAGTGGGTGTCCGTGGCGGCGGGGGCGGCCGGGGCGGCGATCGGTGTCATGCCGAGAAAGGTCGCCGCCCGCTGTTTCGCGACCGGGTCGCGGATGTTGCGGGCGCGGTACGCCTCGCTCACACCGCCCGGCCGACGGGGTGCGCACCACGACATCCGGCGTAACCGCAGCGGCACCTTCGCTTACCGGCAGGTGACGGCCGGGCAATGCCCCCGTAACAAGCGCCCCGCAGGCTGGCCCGCATGGCAGCAACCCCCACCGCACCGGGACCGGCCCTACCGGCAGGACCGCCGGGCCCGCTCACCGGCTTCACCGTCGGCGTCACCGCGGCGCGCCGCCGCGAGGAGCTCACCGCCCTGCTCACCCGGCGCGGCGCCCAGGTGGTCGAGGCGCCGGTGCTGCGCATCCTGCCGCTCGCCGACGACCTCGCCCTGCGCGAGGCCACCGAGCGCTGCCTGGCCGCCCCGCTGGACTACGTGGTGGCCACCACCGGCGTCGGCTGGCGCGGCTGGATGAGCGCCGCCGAGGGCTGGGGCCGGGGGGCCGCCCTCGCCGAGGCCTGCCGCGCCTCGGTGGTGCTCAGCCGCGGCCCCAAGGCCACCGGGGCGGTCCGCGCCAGCGGGCTGGGCGAGGGCTACTCCCCCGACACCGAGGCTACCGACGAGCTGCTCACCTGGCTGCTGGCCCGCCCGCTCGCCGGGTGCCGGATCGCCGTCCAGGAACACGGGGTGCGGCTGGACGCCTTCGCGGCGGCCCTGCGCGAACGCGGCGCCGAGGTGATCTCCGTCCCGGTCTACCGCTGGGCGCCCCCGGAGGACCCGGGCGCGGTGCGCAGGCTGCTCGACCAGACCGTCCGCCGCCAGCTCCACGCGCTCACCTTCACCAGCGCCCCCGCCATCACCGCACTGCTCGTCACCGCCCGGGCCGAGGGCCGCTACGAGGCGTTGCTGGACGCCCTGCGCACCGATGTGCTGCCGGTCTGCGTGGGGAGCCTGTGCGCCCGGCCGCTCACCGACCTCGGGCTGCCCGCCGTCCACCCCGAACGCGGCCGGCTGGGCGCCCTGGTCCGGCTGCTCGCGGACACCCTTCCGGGCCGCTCCAGCCGTGAAGTCACCCTCGCGGGACAGGTGTTGACCCTCCAGGGGAACGCCGCCCTGGTCGACGGCGAGAGCCACTGGCTCAGCCCGCGCGGCGCCGCCGTGCTGCGCGCGCTCGCCGAACGGCCCGGCCGGGTGCTCAGCCGCGCCGACCTGCTGCGCGCCGCCTGGCCGGACGCGGCCGCCGACGAACACGCCGTCGAGGCAGCGGTCGGCCGACTCCGGGCCGCCCTGGGACCGCACGCCGCCCTGATCCGCACCGTCCCCAAGCGCGGCTACCGGCTGGCGGCGGGCTGATGCTGCTCGCGGTCGCGCACGGCAGCCGGGACCCGTCGGCCGCCGCCTCGATCCGTGCACTGCTCCGGACGGTCCGCTCGCTCCGGCCCGAACTCCCGGTCCGGTGCTGCTTCCTGGACCTCGCGCAGCCGTCCCTCGACCAGGCCCTCGACCGATTCGCGGGCGCCCGGCCGGTCCTGGTCCCGCTGCTGCTCGGCACCGGCTACCACCTGCGGGTCGACCTGCCCGCCGCGCTCGCGGCCGCCGGCCTCCCGCTGACCCACCTCGCCCCCGCCCTCGGCCCCCACCCGCTGCTCGCCGAGGCCCTCGCCGACCGCCTCACCGAGGCCGGCGCCCCAGCCGACGCCCCCGTGGTGCTGGCCGGCGCCGGCTCCTCCGACCCCACCGCCCTCGCCGACACCGCGTACACCGCCCGGCTGCTCGCCGCCCGCCTCGGCCGCCCCGTCACCCCCGCCCACCTCTCGGCCGCCGCCCCCACCCCCCAGCAGGCCGTGGCCGCGCTCCAGGCCGCCGGGCACCCGCACGTCGGCCTCGCCACCTACCTCCTCTCCCCCGGCTTCTTCGCCCGCCGCGCGGCCTGCACCCCGGCCCACTGGACCAGCGCCCCGCTGGCCGACCACCCGGCGGTCGCCCGGCTGGTCCTCCACCGCTACGACCAGGCCCGGGCCGGGGCGACCGGGGCCGTCGCCGCCTGACAGGGCCTGACGGGGCCTGACGGGGGGCCGCCTACACCGACTGCTGCACCGAAGCGATGAAGCCCAGCAGCCGCTCGTTGACCAGCTCGGGCTGCTCCAGGTTCAGCCCGTGCCCGGCCCGTTCGACGATCTCCGCCCGCACGCCCGGGATCAGCGCCGTGACCCGCTCCACCACCTGGCGCGGCCGCAGCAGCGCGCTGCGCCGGCCGACCAGCATCAGCACGGGCAGCCCGATCGAGCCCAACTCCCCGTCCGTGAAGGGCCGGGCCGGCGGGCGGCTGCCCGGCCTGTAACTGCGCATGGCGAGCATCAGCGGGGCGGTCATCTCGCGCGGCGCGCCGAGCGCCGGGTTGGCCAGCAGTCGCCCCACGGCGGGGCGCAGCGGGCGCGGGGCCAGCATGCCGAACAGCCCGCCGATCATGTGGGCGTAGAACCGCGCGGGGACCTTCTCGATCCCGCCCGGGTCCAACGACGTGACGGAGGAGAGGCGTTCGGGCCCATGGACGGCCTGGTTGAGCGCCAGCCAGCCGCCGTACGAGACCCCCACCAGGTGCACCCGCTCCAGCCCGAGCCCGGCCAGCACCTCCCCCAGCCAGGCCGCGTTCTCCGGCGACCCGGCGGCGACGGCGCGCTGCACGCTGCGGCCCGGGTCGTCCAGGGTGTCGATCGCGTACACCGGGTGGCGCTCGCCGAGGGCGGCGATCTGCGGGTACCAGTTGGACGGGTGCCCGGCGTGGCCGTGCAGCAGCACGATCGGCTCGCCCTCGGTGGGCCCGTAGTGGTGGACGTGGACGGTGCCGTAGCCGGTCTCGACGTCCGACTCCCGTCGTGGGCTCGGCCAGAGCTCCATCGCCCGGTCGTACGCCTTGAGGAACTTCGCCTTCGCCGCCTCGCTGGCGAAGTGTCCGACGCTGGTCCTGGTCATGATCCCTCCCGGTTTGATGGTATGGTTGTACCACAAAAATATCCGGAAGGAACCCGATGCCCAAGCTGGTGGATCACGAGGAACGACGGGCCCACCTCATCGACGCCCTGCTCCGCTCGGCGACGCACAGCGGCCTGCACTCCGTCACCATGCGCTCCGTGGCGGCCGAGGCCGGCGTCTCCGTCCGGCTCGTCCAGTACTACTTCGACACCAAGGAGCAGCTGCTCCTCGCCGCCATGACCCGCCTCGCCACCCGGATGGGCGAACGCGTCCAGCAGCGCGTCCGCGCCACCGGCGCCGGCACCGACCCCCGCCGGATCATCGAGGCCGTCCTGCTCGAAGCCGTCCCCACCGACCAGGAGAGCCGGGCCTTCCACCTGATCTACACCGAGTACGCCGTACTCTCCGTCACCGACCCCGCCCTCGCCGACCGGTCCTTTCTCACCGCCCCCGACGAGATGGAAGCCTTCCTCACCGCCCAGCTCACCGCCGCCGGCGCCGCCGACCCGCGCCAGGAGGCCGTCGTCCTGCTCGCCCTCTCCGCCGGCCTCGGCCTCAGCGTCCTCCTCCACCAGCGCACGCCCGAGGACGCCACCGCCGTCCTGCGCCACCACCTGGGCCGGCTCTTCCCCTGATCGGCCCCAGGCGCGGCGGGCACAGCGGGCACAGCGGGCACAGCGGGCAGCACACCGGGGTTCAGCTTGTGGGCGTCAGCCCGGCCTCGGCGGCGGGCCCCGCGCCCGGCGGCACCGGGCGGGTCCGCTCACCCCAGG
This sequence comes from Kitasatospora sp. NPDC127060, assembly GCF_042724935.1. NCBI lineage: Bacteria > Bacillati > Actinomycetota > Actinomycetes > Kitasatosporales > Streptomycetaceae > Kitasatospora > Kitasatospora sp. NPDC127060. The sequence goes on along the minus strand of NZ_JBHXEG010000036.1, from coordinate 11,743 downwards.
CGGCCACCGACGGCCCCGCCGCCCCCAGGACGGCGAAGAACACCCCGAGCAGCAGCCACCCCGGCCGGCCCAGCGGGAGCACCAGCCCGGTCAGTACCAGCGGGGCGAGCGCCTGGCCCGCGTCGAAGCCGACGCCGAACAGGCCCTGGTACTGCCCCTGGGCGTGATCGGGCGCCAGCCCGTAACCGAGCGCGTAGCCCGCCGAGGACTCCCACACCTCCCCGACGCTGTGGACGCACACCGCGAGCACGGCCAGCGCCGGCGCGACCCAGGTCGGCACGTCCGCCGTCAGCGCCATCAACGGGCAGCTCACCAGGAACAGCAGCCCGGCCAGCCGGAACGCCCGACCGCCCTGCCGCGGGGTCTCCACCCCGGCGCCGAGCCTGCTCTGCAGCAGCGCGCAGACCGCGCTGTTCACCGCGTAGACCGCCGCCACCGTCCAGCGCGGGGCGTCGGTGTGGGCGCTGAGCCAGATCGGCAGCAGCAGGGAGACGGTCTGGTACTGCAGCCCGATGGCGCTGTACAGCGCAACGAAGGACACGTACGGCCGGTCGGCCAGCACCGACCACCGCCCATGCGCCGCGGGCCGCGCCAGCGGCGGGTGGTCCGGGACGCGCAGGAGGGCGATCAGCCCGGCGAAGGCGAAGCTGGCGGCGTTGGCGAGGATCAGCCCGGTGTACGCGGCCCGGGTGTCCAACTGGACGGCGACGGCCGCCCCCAGGGTGCCCACGACCACCCCCAGGTTGACGAACGTCCGGAGCCTGGCCCGGAACGCCGCCGGCCGTTCCCCGCCGACCCGCGCGACCAGCGCCCCGCCCGCGGCACCCGCCGCGGTGGCGGCCAGCCGGTCCAGGGTGGCGACCAGGGCGAACCCCGGCCAGCCGTCGATGAGCACGAAGGCCGCCATGGTGACGGCCTGCACGGCCAGGGCCGTCAGCCAGACCCGGCGCGGCCCGTACCGGTCGGCCAGGTTCCCCGCCGGCACGCCCGCCGCCAGGCCGCACAGCCCGGCGACCGTCAGCCCGGCCCCCACCTGGGTCGCGGGCAGGTGCACCACCAGCGTGAAGTAGAGGATGGCCGCACTGTTGAACAGCCCGTTGCCGACCCTGCTGACGAAACTCGCGGCGATCAGGGCCCGCTGCGCACCCGTCCCCGGCCCCATCCTGATCACGTCAAGCAGGCTAACAGAGGCCCCACACGCCCCCCTTCGGCCCGCCACCGGTCAATCCCGGTGCGGCATCAGGCCGTTCTGTGCGACGCTCCGACCATGTCTCACCCGAACCACGGCAAGCGGTACGTCTTCCTCGACCCGGTCAGCTCCGGCACGGGCCTGGGCTGGATGTTCGTCATCGTGGCGGCGCCCACCGGCGTGGTCTACCAGAACCAGGGCGGCGGCCTCCGCTGCGCCCAGTACGAGCAGGAGGGCTACCTGATCCCCCTCCTCGGCCGCCGGCTGGACGACGAACTGCGGGCGATCTTCGTCCGCGAGCTGAAGAAGCAGGGATCGAGCGGCCTGGACTGGCCCGCCGATCTCCTCGACCGCCTGCGGGCCGCCGTCGGCTTCTCCGTCTCCTCCTCCGACAACCGCGACGACGCCCTCCCCACCCCGCTGGTCCTCGACGAGTCCCGCCTCGCCCAGGCCGACGAGGCCTGGGTCCCGGTCCTCACCCCGGACGGGCCCGGCATCCTGGTCTGGGAGAACTCCGACTAGCGTCGGCCTGCCGCAGCAACGGCCAAAGGCCGCTCGGTGCGCAGGACTTCACCCAGGGCAGAACGCCGCCCCCTTCCCCCGGGGCCCCGGATCCCTAGGCTGAAGGGGTGAGCACTCAAGCGCCGAACGAAGCCCGCGTCATCCCGCTGCGCCCGCAGACCCCGCCGCCGCATTCCGGCCCGGGTCCCCAACCGGCCGCCCCCAAGGAACCGCTCTGGCGTGACCTGGTCGGCGACGTGCTGCGGCGCGAACGGCTCGCCCAGGAGCGCACGTTGAAGGACGTCGCGGAGGAGGCCCGGATCTCCATGCCGTACCTGTCCGAGCTGGAGCGCGGACGCAAGGAGGCCTCCTCCGAGGTGCTCTCGGCCGCCGCCAGGGCCCTCGGACTCGGCCTCGGCGACCTCCTCTCGCTCGCCCAGGACGAACTCGTCCGGCACACCCGCAGCCGGTCGGCCCACCGCCGCACGGCGCCGTCGGCGCGGACCAACGGCCTCTGTCTGGCCGCCTGAACGGACCGGTGGCCGGTACACCCCCGTGGTACCGGCCACCCGCCACCCGCCACCGGCCACCCGCCACCGGTCACGCGCCGGGGGTCACGCGCCGGGGGTCACGCGCCGGGGGTCAGCCGAACGCCAGCCGCCGGCTCAGCACCTCGTCCGCGAGCCCGTACCCGACGGCCTCCTCGGCGGTGAGCACCTTCTCCCGGTCCATGTCCGCGCGCAGCGTCGCCACGTCGTGCCCCGTGTGCCGGGACAGCACCTGCTCCACCTGGGAGCGGATCCGCACCATCTCCTTGGCCGCGAGGGTGAGGTCGGAGACCATCCCCTGCCGCCCGCCGCTGGCCGGCTGCCCGAGCAGCACCCGCGCGTGCTGGAGCACGAACCGCCGCCCGGGATCCCCGCCGGCCAGCAGCACCGCCGCCGTCGACGCCGCCTGGCCGACGCAGAACGTCGAGATCGGCGCCTGCACGAAGGTCATCGTGTCGTAGATCGCCATCAGCGAAGTGAACGATCCCCCGGGCGAGTTGAGGTAGATCGAGATCTCGCGCTCCGGGTTCTCCGACTCCAGGTGCAGGAGCTGGGCGATGACCACGTTCGCGACGCCGTCATCGATGTCGGTGCCGAGGAAGATGATCCGCTCGTTCAGCAGCCGACTGAACACGTCGTAGGACCGCTCACCCTGCGCGGTCCGCTCGATCACGTACGGAACCGTGTACGACCCCATGTCAGAGCCCCATCCGTCGCCGCGACGAGGCCGGGCGGATGTCGGTCACCGACTCCACCACCCGGTCCACCAGCCCGTACTCCACCGCCTGCTCCGCGGTGAACCAGCGGTCCCGGTCGCCGTCCCGGGCGATCGTCTCCTCGCTCTGCCCGGTGTGCTCGGCGGTGATCCGCTCGATGGTCCGCTTGGTGAACTCCAGGTTCTCCGCCTGGATCTCGATGTCCGCAGCCGTTCCGCCGATCCCCGCCGACGGTTGGTGCATCATGATCCGCGCGTTCGGCAGCGCGAACCGCTTGCCGCGCGCCCCCACCGTGAGCAGGAACTGCCCCATGCTGGCCGCGAACCCCATCGCGAGCGTCGACACGTCGTTCGGGATCAGCCGCATGGTGTCGAAGATCGCCAGCCCCGCCGACACCGACCCGCCAGGGCTGTTGATGTACAGGCCGATGTCACTGCGCGGGTCCTCCGCCGACAGCAGCAGGAGCTGCGCGCAGACCCGGTTCGCCGACACGTCGTCGACCTGCGTGCCGAGCAACACGATGCGCTGGGCGAGCAGTTGGGCGGCGAGATGGTCGTCGAAGGCACTGGGCGGAGTGTCCCCCCACTCCGCGCGGGGCGCGTCGAATGGATTCATGTGGTCCCTCCTCGTAGGGCCGAAGATGCCGTCGACCCCACTCTCACCCCCGACCGCCCACCGGCCCCCGTTTCTCTGCCCGCCGCAGATTCGCCGAGGGCAGAGCGGCTACGCCACCTGCCGCGGGGCGCCGTGGAACACCTGCCGCACATGCCACTCCCGGTGCCGGTCCGCGACCGGCGGATTGCCCGGCTGAGGACCGATCACGGGGCGCCCGGCGAGCGCGAGCACGTGCCGGCGGCTGGCCTCGCTGCGGCCGACGAACCGCTGGGAGACCAGGATCCGGCGTCCCTCCCCCAGACCCAGGACGCCCTTGTCGAAGAGCTTGTGGTGCAGCGAACAGAGACACAGGCCGTTGTCGACCTCGTCCGGCCCGTCGTGCGACCACCAGCGCACATGGGCGGCCTCCAGGCCGACCGTGCTCGCCCCGAGGGCGCCGTCGTAGCCGCAGAACGCGCACTGGAACTCGTAGGCGGTGAGTATCAGTTCGCGCATCCGCCGGTCCCGCTGCCGCCGGGCGGCGGCTCTCACCGTCCCGGTCCCGGCCTCCTCCAGGTCGAGCCCGACCGCCTCGCAGAGATCGGCGTGCAGCGACGCCGGGAAGTGCGCGTCGAGCAGCACCCTGGCCATCCGCCCCAACAGCGCCGGCTCCTCCCCGAGCGCCACCCGCAGCCCGGCCGCGAGCCGGCCGGTCGCCCCGCTGGAACGCAGGATCCCGACCCCGCTACCGGGACTCCCCGTCCCGTGATCGGTCCGGACCTCCCATACGCCGTCGCTGACCATGTGGTGGAAGGGGTAGCCGGGGTTGGTCGGATTCGCCGGCCCGTAGTCGGCGAGCAGCCGCTTCAGCTCCTCCTCGACCATGCTGTAGCGCAACTCCCCGTCCGCGTCCCGCTGGTAGCTGCCGAGGGCGTAGAGCAGCAACAACGGCTTGTGCGGCGCCCGGACGCCGTTGCTCGTCCAGCGCCTGAGATTCGCCACGCGTTCCAGCCAGTCCATGCACGTCAGGGTAGCTACGTCGTCAGATGGTCGAACTCCCCGGCCTTGACACCGCGCAGGAGGGCACGGAGCCCGTCCGGCGTGGTGGTGACGACGACCTCGGGGTCATCACTCTCGCGGATCTTTATGGCGTCACCGAGTGTCGCCGCGACGTAGATGCAGTTGGCGGTGTCCCCGCTGAATGAGGACTTCTGCCAGTTCTGAACGGCCATGATCGTTCCCGTCTCACATGCTCTGGGCGGTACGGCGGATGAGATCGCGAGACGCCTCGGGCCCGAGTGCGGTCGCCTCCAGCCGATCCAACACGGCTCGATACTTGATCAGCTGCGGCTCGGTGTCAATGAACTCGAACCGGTCCCCGTCGACCTGCACACTGTCCAACCGGGCGACCTCAGCGGCGAAGTACACGATCCCGGCACCGGAGCTGGGGTAGCTCCCGGTCCCGAACGGGATCACTCGTACATCGACGTGAGGGATTTCGCTCGCGGTCAACAGGTATTCCAGCTGATCACGGGCCACCTCGCGCCCGCCGAAACCCATGCGCAAGGCGGTCTCATGGACAACGGCGGAAAGTGGGGTCGGCTGCTTCCCGAACAGCACCGCCTGCCGCTTGATGCGATGGGAGACAAGGTGCTCCACTTCGGGCGGCGACAACGGTGGGACTACATCACGGAAGAGCGCACGGGCATGCTCCGGGGTCTGGAGAAGCCCGGGGATGTGAACCACTGAGACGATCCGCATGGACTGCGCATGGTGCTCGACCTCCGCCAGGTCGAGCGCTCCGGCCGGGAGGATCTCGCGGTACTCCTCCCACCACCCCCGCGTACGCCCTCCCGTCATACGGGTCAGCGCCTCGATCAGGGCTTCATCCACGCAGCCGTAGAGGCGCGCCAGCGTCCGCACCCGGTCCGCACTCACCGGGTATCCGCCGGCTTCGATGCTGCTGATCCTGGACTGCGTCGCACCGTGCAGTTCCCCTGCCCGCGTGGCCGACAGACCCGCCTGCTCGCGCAGCCGACGCAGCTCTGCACCGAGACGTCGCTGCCGGACGCTCGGCGGAAGCTTGCTGGGCGGCATCCGCCGCTCCCTTCACTCTTTGGGGTGGAAGTGCCATGGATCCCTCAAAGAGGGTGGACTGCATCCTACCGGCTAGCTATTTTTGATGCTGCATCAGAGACGCTCCGCGCCTTTGGTGGTGGCAGCACCGCGTCCAACTCCCCTTCACGTAGGAGATTTCCATGACTGCTGCGCCCACGCCAAACCCTCGCCCGTTCGACATGACGTTCGACCAGGAGCTGCGCGGACTCGTCCTCGACACCGCACCCCGACTCTTCGCCGTCGTCCAGGTGCACAACGAAGGCGACGCGGCCGCCGACGGCTGGGTGGCGGCCTGGGGCCTCGCCGACCCCGACGGTCTCACTCACGTCATCACCCTCGACCGCCGGACGCACCTGACCCTCCCCGAGCCCGAGCGCGCCCTCCGCCACTTCTCCCGCCGCCCGAACATCACCGCCCGCCTGGTCTGGCTCACCCGCCCGGACACCGCCGCCCCGGACCACCCCGAAGCCGCCTGACGGCCGCCCACCGCGTTGGCCGGATCGGCCCTGTCGAGTGACCTCGACTACCCGGCAGGCTGGACCTCCACGACCACGCAAATCCACGCAAGTGACTTGGCACTGGAGAGCATCGTGGATCTACGGTTCATCGGAATGGACCCGAACACCGGCGGCGAGGGCTCGCCCACGGTGTGGGTGGACGAGGAGACGGCCGACCTGGTGGTCCAGGACGAAGAGGCCGACGAACTGTTGACACTCGGTCGTCCACCTGGAGATGCGCGACTCCTATGCGGTGGGCGACGAAGTGCAGGAGTTCGACGAGTTCCGGCGCACCGGCCAGGTGAACCTCGACCCGACCGCACGGTGGTGGCCCGAGTGGCTCGGCACCGTGCGTGAGGCCGTCGGCAGGGGTGTCGTGATGCGCCGGGCCCGGATCGTCTCGCAACCCGTGACGGACTACATCCGCTGGGAACACGCCTCCACGCCGCTGAACATCGGCGCCGGCGAGCTGGTGCGGTGGCTGCCGCGCCGCCTCGCCTTCGACCTCGCATTGCCCGGCACCGACTTCTGGCTGTTCGACGAACGTCTGGTCCAGTTCCACAACTGGACGGGAGCCGGAGACTGGCACCCCGAGGAACCCAAGGTGTGGAGCGACGACCCGGCGGCGATCAAGCTGTGCGCCGACGCGTTCGAGCAGGTGTGGCAGCGCGCCACGCCCCACAAGCGGTTCTCCGTCTGACCCTCTCACCCACCGGAATGACAGCTCATGCCCGCTTCCCCGTCCTCCAGCGCCCAGGGTGCTCGTGAAGCGCTCGCGGTGCGCCTGACGCACCTCCGCAAGGAGGCCGGGATCAACGGGCGCGAGCTGTCGGCCCGGTGCGGCTGGCACCCCGCCAAGACCACCCGCATCCAGAAGGGCGAGACCCAGCCCACTGACGCCGACATCCGCGCGTGGTGCGCGGCCTGCGGGGCCGACGACCAGGTGGACGACCTGATCGCCACCGCTCGCGCCGTGGACTCGATGTACCTGGAATGGCGTCGCCTGCACCGGAACGGCATGCGCAGGACCCAGGAGGACTTCTATACCCGCCATGAGCGGACCAGCCTGGTGCGCGCCTACGTCTCCAACGTCGTCCCCGGCTTCCTCCAGACGCCGGCCTACGCAACGGCACTGCTGACCTCCATCACACGCTTCCAGAACACCCCGGACGACGTCACCGAGGCCGTGGCCGCACGGATCGCCCGCAGTCGGTTCCTGTACGAGGGGCACCGCAGGTTCGTGGTGCTGATCGAGGAGTGGGTATTGCGCTCGCGCATCGCGCCACCGGAGGCCATGGTCGGCCAGCTGCGCCATCTGCTGGCCGTGATGCCGCTGCCGTCTCTCTCGCTGGGCGTGATCCCCTCCACCGCTCAGCGGGAGGGCACTTGGCCGCTGGAGGCGTACTACGTCTACGACGACCGGCGGGCCCTGGTGGAGACGCTGACGGCCGAGATCAACATCACACAGCCACGCGAGGTCGCCGACTATCTCAAGGCGTTTCGGGATCTGGCGGCCGTGGCCGTCCACGGCCACGCAGCACGGCAGTTGATCGATTCGGCGATCAGCACGATCGGGTGAATCTCCGCAACTTCCAGCAACTCCTTTGATTCGCACAGCGCTTGCTCGGCACCGTGGTTTCTGCAAGCCCGCCGGCTCCAGCCACCACAACGACCGAGTAGGAGAACCCCCATGGGAGACCAGAACAAGGGCGGCCCGAACGACGGCAGCGGAGGGCAGCACGCCAAGCCCGGCGGTCCCGTGATCGGCCCGAAGCCCAGTCCTGACGGCCAGGGCCCCGACAAGGGCGGCAAGCACCGCTGATGACGGACGACCAGCACTCTGCGGAGCAGGCCGCCATGCGCGACCTGCTCCGAGCCGTCAGCGACGTCCTCGGTCACGACGTGGCCCCCGAGTGGATCAGGGCCGCCGACGCGGCCCCGCGCCATGCCTTCCTCCCTGACCGCATCTGGCTCGACCGCGACGGGACCTACCGCAATGTGGACCGCCGCGACGACGCCGACGCCTGGTTGGCCAGCGCCCTGGCCAACGAGCCGGTGGTGACCCAGCTCAACGACGGTGCCGTACCCGACGACCCCTCGCAGGCGTGGCCGTCCAGTTCGTCCTCCGCCCCCTCGGTCGTCTTCCGGATGCTCGAACTGCTCGACCTGCGACCGGGCATGCGGGTGCTGGAGATCGGCACCGGGACCGGGTGGACCTCTGCCCTCATGTCCCACCGCCTGGGCGACGCCAACGTCACCACGATCGAGGTGGACCCGGCTCTGGCCCTGAGCGCCCGCGTGGCACTCAAGGAGGCCGGGTTCGGCCCCGAGGTGGTCTGCGGAGACGGGGCGCTCGGGTGGGGCCGGCACGCCCCCTACGACCGTGTGGTGTCCACCTGCTCCGTACGCCGCATCCCCACCCGGTGGATCGGTCAGACCAAGCCCGGCGGCGTCATCCTCACTCCGTGGGACAACCCGTGGATCTGCTGGGGCCTGCTACGGCTCACCGTCGGCGGGGACGGGGTGGCGGTCGGCAGGTACCTGCCGGTCAGCTCGTTCATGCTCATGCGCACCCAGCGCCAGGACCTGGAGATCTACGGCGACGTGGTGAAGGAGGGCCATACCCCGCAGGTGTCCGCCACCACCCTGCCGCGCCGCGAGGTGGTGTGGGGGGATGCGGCGTTCGCCGTCGGCCACCGCATCGGCGACATCTGGCACGCCTGGCAGGACAGCCCGATCGACGGGGTGGCGGACCGGCTCTGGATCGCCACCACGGACCGCACCTCGTGGGCGGCCGTTGACCACGACGGCGGCGAGCACGACGTGTTCACGGTGCGGCAGCACGGTCCGCGTCGCCTGTGGGACGAGATCGAACAGGCGCACTCGTGGTGGGAGGGAAACGACTCCCCCGGACCGGAGCGGTTCGGCCTCACCGTCACCCCCGAAGGTCACCGGGCCTGGCTGGACGACCCGGCGGACTCCTGGCCGTTGCCGTGACGAATCGCACCGATCACCTGCGCCCGCCCACCCCTCTCGCTAGCGTGAGGACCAGGACCGTCCCGGGCGAGAGGTAAGGCACTGACATGGCGTCTCGCCGACTCGGGCGTTGGGTGCTGGGGGCGTTCCTCACTGTGTGCGTGCTGATCACCGTGGGGTGCGTCTGGTGGATGGTGACGGCGTTCCTCCGGTTCGGCCAGCAGCCGGAGGGCGACACCGCCCGCGCGGAGCGGCTGGCGGGCCTGGACCGGGAGCAGCATCCCCACAAGGGGCGGTACTACCATCCGACGAATGCCGTGCTGGCGCGAGCCGCCGACGGCTCGCGCGTCGCCTACCTGCGCTACGAGGTCGGTGGCGGCGAGGGTGCCGACGTCGAGGACTTCCTCTCCACCTACGACCTGCCGCAGCCCGGCGCCGCAGCCCCGCTGCCGGAGGACCTCAGATCAGCGCTGCCGGGCGCGGAGCCGGCGGAGGGCGCGCTGGTGACAGAGGGGCGGGCCGGGCGGCAGGTCTTCGTCGTGCCGTGGCCCTCCGGCCGCAGAGGCGCCGCCGACATCTACGTCCGGGCCACCGGCACCTGAGAGCGCCCGCGCAGGAAGTCGGACGGGCCGACTTCCTGCGCAGGGGCGCCGGCCGATGCCGTCGGGGACGGGCCCGCCGCACCGGAACGGCGCGACGGGCCCAGCAGGGATCGGCTACCGCCGGGCGGCGGCACGCTCGCCCTGGGAGTTCTCGTCCTCGCCCTGGTCGTCCCCGCCCCAGCCGTCGCTGCGGTCCCGGTACAGCGTGAACCGGTCGTACAGCACCGGCGTCGGCGCCGGGTTCGCGGCGGTGGCCGGCACCGAGTGGTAGTAGGAGACCGTGATGGTGGTGCGGCCGCCGGGCACCAGTCCCGGGTCGACGTCGAACACGGCCACCCCGTACGGGTACTTGGTGTCCGGGTCGGTGACGGCGGACCAGTGGGCCTTCTCCTTGGCGTCCGGGTCGGCCTTGAAGGTGAGCCGCTGGGTGCGGACGGCGGCCTCGCGGACGCCGTCCGCGCCGACCGGCAGGTAGACGTCGTCGTGGCCCGCCGTACCGCCGCCGCCGAGGATCAGGTGGACGGTCCCCTCCGAGGTGTCGATCTGCCGCAGGTCGTCGTCGACGACGGCCGGGGTGAGCAGCCCGCCCGGCTCGGTGCCGCGGACGGGGTGGGTGCGCTCGTAGTCGTGGTCGTGCCCGGCCAGCACGAGGTCGACGGAGTAGCGGTCGAGCAGCGGCAGCAGCTTCTCCCGGATGCCCAGGTCGCCGCCGTGGCTGGCGGCGGAGGAGGACATCGCGAACTGGTGCAGGTTGACCACGATCCAGTCGACCGCGCTGCCGCCCCTGGCCCGGGACAGCACCCGCTCCAGCCAACGGAGTTGGGCACCATCGCTGTAGTCGCTGATGTAGATCGACTGCCCGGTGGCCGGGTCGAGGCTGGCGTCGTCCTCGACGGCGATCTCGTTGCCGTCCAGGCTGACGAACAGCACCGAACCGACCTGGAAGCCGTACCAGTTGCCGCAGTGGTCGCGCGTCCCGTTGTCCGGCAGCTCGAAGCGGGTCAGGTAGGAGGCGTACCCGAGGTCGCCACCGCCGGCCTCGACCTCGTGGTTGCCGGGGGCCGGCATCCAGGGCCGGTTGGCGGCGGACCTGGCCATGTTGTTCATGAACGCGTTCCAGGCCTGCGGCTGGAGTTGCGGGTTGTTGTTGGCGTACGCGAGGTCGCCGTTGAGCAGGTGGAACAGCGGGGCGAACTGCTCGACCTGGCGGACGGCGGCGGCGCCGTGGACGGACGACTTCTTGAACACGTTGTCGCCGGTGCCGAGGTCCCCGAAGCTGGTGAACCGGAAGGCGGCCCGGCCGCGGGCGGGCGCGGTGCGGAAGGTGCCCCGGACGGGCTGGGCGCCGTCGTGCAGCACCTCGTAGACGTACGTGGTGTCGGGGCGCAGCCCGTCCAGCCGGGCGTGGTGGGTGAAGGTCTCGACCTTGTTGAGGCCGTCGACGTAGCTGCGGCTGCGCGCGTCGACGGTGCGGCCGGCGCCGCCGCGCGGGGTGCCGATGCGCACCCGGGGGCGCTGCACCGATGCGGCGGTGGCCCAGGAGACGGTCATCTGACGGGACGGCTCGTTGCCCCACTGGAGGTGGATCTGCTCCGGCCCGGGGGTGCCGGCGACGGCCGGCTGGGTCCACAGCAGGGTGGAGGCGGGCAAGGCGGTCAGCGCGCCGACCGCCGTGCCCGTCCGAAGGACCGTTCTACGAGAGGGGTGTGCCACTGCCGGAACCTCCTGGCTATGAGAAACGCCGAGGAGGCTCCCAGCCGGACGGTACGTCCGCCCCACGTTCGCGTGTGGGGACGGCGAACGGGAGCTGAACGCTGGTCCGGGCGGGGAGTCAGCCCGCGGCCACCCCCGGCAGGCCGGTGGCCACGCCGTCCAGTGCGTGCGAGCAGACGCAGTCCCGCTCGGCCGGCAGGGCCTCCAGGGCCTTGAACAGCACCGTGCGCAGTCGGTCGACGTTGCCCGCGAAGACCTCCAGCACCTCCGCGTGGGTCACCCCGTCCCC